>JALVSJ010000436.1 GCA_027024445.1 Desulfobacterales bacterium | reverse complement strand
ACAATAAAAGAGATTCGCAAGCAGGGAGAAGTCATCCTTGCAACGGTTTTCTCTGAAATTAAGAACACGGATGCCCTTCTTTTGGCTGCGCTGTTGCATGATATCGGGAAGGTAGGCAAGGGCCATTCCAAGCGTGGAGCCGTCCTTACGAAGGTGATTCTATCGCGCCTTGGTCTGGACAAAGGGAATATAGATCTGGTCTCGTTCCTGGTGGAACACCATCTCTTACTGGCCGAGACCGCTTCACGTAGAGACCTGGATGATGAAAAGATAATTGTGCAGTGTGCAAGAAAGGTGGGCTCTATTGAGCGACTTAAGATGCTCTATGTCCTGACGTGGGCAGACAGCACAGCTACAGGCCCCAAGGCATGGAGCGAGTGGATTGCTAACCTTGTCCAGGAACTCTTCTTCAAAGTGCTTCACATCCTAGCCAAGGAGGAGCTTGCCACTGAGGACGCTGCTGAACGTCTGAGGAGAATGAAAATAGCAGTGAGCAGGAGGATCGGCCAAAGGGTACCGAAGGACGAGTTGGACGCAATGTTTCAGACCATGTCGCCAAGGTATCTTATCAACATGCCGCCTGCGAAGGTCTCCGAACATATCCTCCTTGCCAGGGATCTCAAAGGAAGGGCGGATACCGGAGAACCTGTTCCGTTTATCTTGAGCGCCTCTCTAGTTGAAGCTCAGAGGTGCTGGGAACTGACATTCGTGGGGCATGACAGACCAGGGCTGTTCTCTGACATAGCAGGGGTGCTGGCCCTCAATAATGTAAACATACTCTCGGCAAGGATCCATACCTGGTCTGATGGTACTGTGGTAGATATTTTTCAAGTGACCCCTCCCCTTGATCCCCTCAGGCCCCATAAGACATGGGAGAAGGTGAGCAAAGAGCTCAGAGACGTGTTCAGTGGTAGGGCCTCTCTCTCTGATATGCTGGCCTCAAAGGCCAGGGCCAGCTTTCAGCGCGGGGTACGTGTGTCCACGAGGGAGCCCAAGGTCGTTATGGATAATGAGGCATCTGATTTCTTTACCGTAATCGAGGTCTTTGCTGATGACAGACTGGGGATCCTTTATCTCATAACAAGGGCCCTCTTCGAATTGGGTCTTGACATACGCGTGGCAAAGATCGCCACAAAGGTGGACCAGATAGCTGATGTATTCTATGTCAGGGATCAGTTCGGGCAGAAGATTACGGAGAGGGAGGAACTGGACAAGATTGAGCGCATCTTGTTGGAGAGGCTGAAGTAGAGATGGTAAGAGAAGTGCCATCCTGGCTACGGGGGCAAAATAGGCCGCTACGGGAAAATCCCATTGCCCTACGTCGAAGAGAAAGGACGTGCCGTTTAGTAAGGGGTCGGAAAGTGTGTGCTTTCGAGAGCCCAGTCTATTGAATTAGGACAAAGGAGGATAGGACATGAATTCAGGTGACACAGCTTTTGTTTTGATTTCCGCTGCCCTTGTGTTGTTGATGACGCCGGCTCTAGCACTTTTCTATGCGGGCATGGTGCGGAGTAAGAACGTGCTGGGTACGATCATGCAGAGTTTCATCCTGATAGGTGTGATCAGCCTTGAATGGATGCTGTGGGGCTACAGTATGGCCTTTGGTCCGGATAAGTGGGGAATCATAGGCAGCCTTCAATGGTTTGGGTTGAGCCATGTGGGCGCAGCACCTCACCCCAGCTATGGGCCCACGATTCCGCATATGGTGTTCATGATCTTTCAATGTATGTTTGCAGTGATCACCCCTGCCCTTATCAGTGGAGCATTTGCTGAGAGGATGCGTTTTGGGCCTTTCGTCCTTTTCAGTCTTCTGTGGGCTACATTTGTCTATAACCCACTTTGCCACTGGATCTGGGCTGACGGAGGGTGGCTGAAGAGTCTTGGTGTACTGGACTTTGCCGGTGGGGTAGCGGTGCACCTCAGCTCAGGTGTTGCGGCCCTCGCTGCGGCACTGGTGTTGGGAAAGCGCAGGGACTTTGGCACGGCAAATCTGCAACCCCATAACCTGCCCATGACCCTGCTTGGAGCAGGGCTCCTGTGGTTCGGGTGGTTTGGGTTTAATGCAGGCAGTGCCCTTTCCTGCGGCCCTGTAGCGGCGAGTACCTTTGTGGCAACACACATGGCGGCAGCGGCGGGAGGCCTTGGCTGGATATTTGTGGAATGGAGACACACAGGGGCCGCCACGACCCTGGGTGCGGCTAGTGGTGCGGTAGCAGGGCTCGCCACGGTGACGCCAGCCTCTGGTTTTGTGGGTCCCATATCAGGGGCTATTATTGGCGCGATCGCAGGAATCGCCTGTTACTATGGCATCATGGCCAAGAACAAGTTTGGGTATGATGACAGCCTGGATGTGGTTGGTATCCATGGACTGGGAGGGGTCATAGGACTGCTCAGTGCGGGAGTCTTTGCGAGTAAGGCGGTCAATCCTGACGGCGCCGACGGATTGTTTTTTGGAAACGCCTCCCAGCTCGGGGTCCAGTGCGTTGCCATATTCGCCACCATTGTGTATACGTTTATTGCCACGTACATATTGTTAAAGATTGTAGACGTTGTCGTAGGACTGAGGGTAAGCGAAGAAGATGAAGCCAGAGGGCTGGACCTCAGCCAGCATAGTGAGGTGGGCTACAATTTCTGATACCCTTGGGCCGTATCCCTTAAGCGATGAAGGAGGAACGCCATGAAAAAAGTGGAGGCAATAATAAAACCGTTCAAACTCGATGACGTAAAAGAGGGCCTTTCCAATCTGGGTGTGAAAGGCCTTACTGCGACGGAAGTGAGGGGCTTTGGCAGGCAAAAGGGGCACAAAGAGGTCTACAGGGGGGCTGAATACCAGGTGGATTTTGTGTCAAAGATAAAGATAGAGGTGGTCATGGAGGCCTCTCTTGTGCCAGAGGCAATAAAGGTTATCCAGGAAAGGGCGAGGACCGGTCAGATAGGCGATGGCAAGATATTCGTAACTCCTGTTGAGGAAGTCATCAGGATAAGGACAGGTGAGACAGGTAAGGATGCGATTTAGGGGGTTGATAGGTGGCCAGAGACCCAAAAGACTTTTTTGTCGATTTCGTGTTGTGAATCCTACAAAATTGTAATTTAAGAGGCTTAATGAGGGGATTGTGCCGCCTTATTTTTCCCGTGGTGTCAACTGGTTATAGCCAAGTATCGCAATGGCACACCTGTTGCTTATATGGAACCATAGTCACATCCTTTCAAAGTCGGCTTTCGCCGGAGAGCAGCCAATGAGGTAGCTCAAAGGCCCCTCCTCGCTTATATAATGACTACGGCGGGCAGGGAAATACCAGGAGGGCGGTTAAACTGCCGGGTGTCTGATGAGGTTGCACACAGTTAGAGAGAAAAAGGGGCGGATGCATTTCTCATAATAAAAATTTAAGGAGGAAAGAGATGCTTCAATTAAAGACAGAGAAGGATGCAGTGGATTTTATCAAGAAGGAA
>JALVSJ010000435.1 GCA_027024445.1 Desulfobacterales bacterium | reverse complement strand
CATTGAACCGCCTTTTCCTTTGCACAGCCCCGATCCCTTGCCATATATCTCCGCCATCATGCGCTTGAGATCTGCACCTTTTGCTATAATGTGGCCATGCCCCCTGTGGGTGGTGTTGAGGTAATCAGTGGGCCGAAGATTAAGGCACACCCCCGCTGCAACCGCTTCCTGCCCAATTGAAAGATGTATTGCTTCAGTGGGAATTTCTCCTTCCTTGAATGCCTTTGCCAGGTGTTCCTCAAAGGCCCGTATTGTGTACATGGTGCGCAGAAGCTCAATGGGGTCCGGGGTACTGGCTTGATCCTGTACCCTGGTAGTTTCCGTCATTCCCTCTTCATCTATGAACGTGAGAGGGAAGGATGGCAGCTTACCCAGGTCATAGGTGCCGGTCCTTTTCCTCTTGAACCATCTAAACTTCCGCTTCTTCCTCTTTTTCGCTTCAGCCTTCTGAAGTAGATCATTCCTGCCCATTTCCCGTAGAATTTGCGGATAGATCTTAAAGGCAGGTTTCAGGGCAGGTAGTAATTTCAATGCCCTCTGTACAGAGCCCTTGGCAATGACCTTTCGCGTCGCCAAAGCCACAGGCACATTGAGGTCCTCCATCCAGAACTTGTGGCTGGTCTCGGAGTTCTGGATCATCTCCACATCGAAAGGGGCATCTCCTTCAGGGTCCCAGTAATACGTGGGTTTGTCTCCGGTGTTATCAACAAACAGAGAGGTATCAAAGTCCGTATAGCGGAATTTTACGATTATTTTTTCCCCTGATAGCTTTTCCATCACCTCGGGTGTGCTGAAAATCCTATCCCATAGGGCCGAGAGTATCTTCACGAACTCCTGTTTGTCCCTGTAAGCTGTCATAATATCCCTCCGTATTTGGTTGACAAAGGTCTTTGATGTGTTACAATGTAAGACATGAGAAACGCCACCTTGACCATTCGACTTGATAGGGACCTGGACAGATTACTGACTAGGGCTAGTAAGAAGTCGGGGAGAAGCAAAAGTGAGATAGCCCGGGAAGCCCTGAGAGCACAACTCCGCATCCAACAATTTGAGGAGTTTCGAAAGAAAATGATGCCGTTTGCAGAGGCCCGCGGGCTTCTTACAGATGAAGATATCTTCTCCCTCGTCTCATGAAAGTTTTCCTTGACACCAATGTCCTTGTTAGTGCCATCACAACCAGAGGGCTGTGTGCAGACGTTGTGAGGAAAGTACTCCTTTCTCATAAGCTTGTTGTCTCTACTATCCTCTTTGAGGAAACCAGAAGCGTTCTCGCCGAGAAAATAGGAGTCCCTGCTCATTTGGTGGACCAATTCATCTCATTCTTATCACACGACGCTGAGTTGTCTACTCCGGATCCAGTACATTCGATAGATATTCGAGATGACAACGACATCCTAATGTTGTCTTCCGCATTAAATGGTGCTGCTGAGGTTTTTGTCACTGGAGACAAGGAGTTACTTGAACTGGGTTGTATTGGCAAAATGCCGATTATCTCTCCCAGGGAATTCTGGGAAAGGTCTAAACTAATGGGTTAGCTGATTCTTATTACCTCCGCTTTGATCTCCTCATCAAGGGTAAGGATGCCGATTGTCCTACGCCACAGGGAAAATATTCCTCCACAAAAGGCACCTGGGTTGAATAAAAGGGTGCTCCCGTGATGTCGTATAACTGGAATGTGACTATGGCCAAACACTATGCAGTCCGCGTTTTCAAAGCTGGACAGCACCCTTTTTGGGAGGCCAAAAGCAGGTCCCCAGCCATGCACGATCCCTATCCTGAAACCCTTTAATTCGATGGTTTGTTTGGCTGGATATTTCCTTTGAATCAGATCATTATCTCGATTGCCTGACACTACATAGAGATCTTTATCTCGAAAGACCTCCAGCACCTCTGGTGAGACAACGTCACCTGCATGAATTATAATCTGGGAGTCATGAAAATATTCGTCCACTACCCTTTCAAGCAGTGGTGTAGGTTTGCGCAGATGAGTATCAGATATGACACCAATTTTCATATTTTTCACGTGATGGACCCGCAACAACTCATCAAACGGTACAGCACAATAAAAAGCTCCAGACCTGCCCGCAGCAGGCAGGTGCAAGGGACGCGAGGCGCGGACAATAATATGAGTGCCGCTCGCGAGCTCCCTTTCAGACTGCATCTGACTCTTTACAGGGAAGGCGGTCCTCGCCTGCCTGCTGTGCAGCAGGCAGGCGGGATGCCTGAAGGTGTTGTAAGAGGCTGATTTATCCGTAACTCAAGCATCCCTGCTCGGTCCGCCCTGAGGGCTGGGGGGAGGCTCATCCGATAGATGCAGTCTTCCAGAGATCTCCCGACCGGCACTGCCAGACCCAAACCTGTCTGGTCTGTCTGCTCTGCCTGCCAGCAGGTAGGCGTGCGGTGCCAGGCAGGCCTGTCTGCCGTGCGACGCCAGGCAGGCAACACCGCAGATGGACTTTCTACGAAGCCGTCATAGCTTAAGAGCGACCATAAAGCCTTCCCTTATTGCCTGCAGCGCATTGCGGGGCTCCTTTGCATCGCCTATGACATGGACTTCAGGGGCCATTCCCTTGATCTCATCTGCCAGATGGTTTTCTGCCTTGGAGCCCACGGCAAGCACAATAGAGTCGGCCTCTATCAGCTCCCTTTTATCGCCCTTTTCAACCTCAAGACCTTTATCTGTAATTGCTACTGCCTTTGTGTTGGTCATCAAGGTCACCCCGAGGCGACGCAGCTCAGCCAGTACAGTCCAACGTGTGGAAAGGCCAATGTCCTGGCCAGCCTTGCCCGTCATCTCCACAACAGTGACACTTTTACACCCCCTGTTAAGACGCTCACGAATAAAATCCATATCTTCGGCGTTATTGGTGATCAAGAAGTGAAGCACTTCCGGTGATAAGGTCCCTATGTTGGCCAGGTAAAGAGCCGTTTCCAGTCCTACTGCGTTTCCGCCCACTACTACGACTCGCTTACCTACTCCTTTTATGCCTGCAAGAACATCCCAGGCCTGGACCACATGAGGCGCTTCAATACCTGGAATCTGGGGCTGTATGGGCCGAGCACCGGTAGCAAGTATCACTGCATCAGGTTGAATCTCTCGTACTAGCTTCATGTTTGCCTCCTGGCCAAGACGTATTTCAACGCCAAGCGCCCGGAGGTTGTTTTCCAGATCTCTCGCAATAAGAAGCATCTCTCTGCGGCCAGGGATACGCAAGTTAAGGTGAATCTGACCACCGAGTCTGTCGGCCTTTTCCATCAGAATAACCTCGTGGCCCAGATCTGCGGCAGTACAGGCCGCTTTCATACCTGCTGGCCCTCCCCCAATCACAAGAACCTTTTTTTTCTTTTGGGCTGGTTGGACCTTCAGCTCCCCTTCCCTGCCAGCTTGTGGATTTACAAGACAGGCGGCGGGTTTTAATTGAAATATGTTATCAAAACAGCCCTGATTGCAGGC
>JALVSJ010000434.1 GCA_027024445.1 Desulfobacterales bacterium | reverse complement strand
GGCCGAGCTTATGTGACCAGGGAGCCCAATAACAGGCTTGCCATTGATCAGGCCCATGATGGTGGGTTTTCCCGGGCTGATGGATATGCCATGGACCAGCAACTGGAAATCTCCCATTCCCTCAAACACCTTGAGGGTGAGGTCCCGGGTGCCTACCGAGCTGCCCCCTGATATCCACACGGAGTCTGATTGCTCAAGCCCTTGAGCTATTCTGCCGCTCAATTCATCGAAGTCGTCTTTGCAAAGCCCCAGCGGCACGGGAACCGCCCCCCGTTCCATGCAAAACCCTGTCAGAGAATACCTGTTAACGTCTCTTACCTGGCCTGCAGTCGGTACCTTTTCAATTTCCACCACTTCATCACCAGTTGAGATGATGGCCACCCTGGGCCTCTTGAAGACCGTCATGGGTGACAGGCCAAGGGCTGCGCAGAGCCCCAGGTCCTGGGGTCTCAGCCTGCGTCCCCTGTTTAGAAGCACCTGGCCTGCCCGCACGTCATCACCCGGGGATATCACATTTTCCAAAGGAGACACTGACTTGGCCACTTCAATGGTTTTCTCATCCAGGATGTGGCAGTACTCAATCATGACCACTGCATCGGCTCCCTCGGGAAGCATCCCGCCGGTAGGGATTTTAACCGCCTGGCCCTGTTCCACCCTCACCTCGGGTCGTCGGCCCATCAAGACCTCGCCTGCCACCTCCAAAAAGGCAGGCATGCTCTCCGTAGCCCCATAGGTGTCCTTTGCCCGCACTGCAAAGCCATCCATTGATGAACGGGCAAAGGAAGGCAGGTCTTCAGGGGAAATGATATCTTCTGCGAGTATCCGGGCCCCTGCCTGCTCAATTGGGACTGATTCAGTGCCAACAGGATCAAATTCATCTATGATATTGAACACTTCTTCTGTAGTCTTAACCTTAAAAAACTTCTCCATTTCAAGCCACCTTCTGAAGCCACTGGAAATACACGGAAAATCTCAAGGGACCCATTCCACCCTGCTGCAGGTAGGTCTGGGGGCAGCAGGGGGCTTCAGTCTTCAGCCTAATTAATTTCCTCTCCTCTCCAACAGTCCCACTCTTAGGCTATTGGAGGAGCAAATTTTGCAGGACTGACGTAAAAAGGACTTTTCTAGCCTCTCTTTTAAGTAGTCGCGAATATGTCACATATGATATAACTAATCAACCCAAATATCAAAAGGCATAATCCCAGATTATGCGCGAAGGCTAGCCGGATCAATTTAAGACAATGGAATGATCCCCTTGTCTGGCGGCAGGCAGGGAAGCAGCGTCTGGAGGTCCTTGGAAGACTGCATCTACCGGATGAGTTCTCCCCGTAACCCTCAGGGCGGTCCGAGCAGGGATGCTCAGGTTACGAATGACGCAGCCCATCACGATGCTCTCGGGCATCCCGTATGGCCTGCCCGCCGGACAGGCCTGTATGCCCTGCCTGCCATCGGCCTGCCGGCCGGCAGACAGCCATTCAGGCAGGCGGGGAGGACCGCCCCCCCTGTAAGGAGTCAGGTGCAGTCTGAAAAGGATCTTCCGACGCTGCAGCGAATGTAGCAAAACCATGTGCCATTGCCCTTCATCAAATAGGTGACGCCACAAGAGTGTTACGCATTGCTCCACAACAATGGTGTCCAAAATCGGCTTCACCTAGGGAGTCGGTCTATTTATATCAACGAGTTATTGGATCAGTGCCATGGTTTACAAGATTGGGTTTTCTATTTGGATCTACCTAGGCAGGGAAACGTCATATTCCCTTCCTGCCTGCGCCCCCGCCTGACCGTCGGGCAGGGACGCTTTGGCAGGCAGGCGCTACGTTCACTGCGCCCTCCGTGGCTCATCTCCCGCCATAATTCTGGCGGGCAAGCACTGCGGATTCCAGCCCTTCCGCTGTCCTGCTTCAGGGCTGAAATGACGCCGCTCTGGGAACATCCCCTGCTTGGCGTCGCAGGGCAGACAGGCGTTCCCCTGCCATTGTTGAGAAACCGATTTTGGACAGATGTGGCTCCACAAGACAATTTGAATATTCGCGCATAATCTGGGATAATATTGGGGTATGTTGTGGTAGGACCTAACAAGAAAAAAGACCGGACATATATAAAACATGTCTACTGGTTAACCGAGCGGGAAGAAAGGGTTCTCAGGGAGGAACTTGCACAACAGGGGGTAAAGCTCAAATCTGCAAAAGGCATCTTGTGTACCCCCCTTGATCGCATAAACAGGATAGCAAGCGTTGCCCCTTCTGTGTGGTCAGAGACCTGCTACAGACAGGGAGGATGGTACCGGCGGTCTTCAAAAAATGGCCTGTATCTGATCGTAAGTTCTTTTGAGCTTGAAGGTTATGAAGACAAGAAGGCAGCCACAATAACAGAGTCCGATTTCGTCCCGCCCCGGCTTGCCTCCATTGAGGACAAGAAAAGGCTCATTGAGCAACCAGAGCTCAAAGAAAAGCTCCCAAGGGAATGGCTGAGTGTTGAAGACATAGAGAAGAGAATCTACCTCAGGTGGGCCAGGAGGCTGGGCTCAGATGTAACCGATTATGATTTCCTGTATTTGTCCCATACTGCCAATCATTCCAACTTTATCAAACCACTGTTCTATGTGGAGGGCGAAGACGGGATAATACCTTATTCCATTGACCGCAGCGCACACCTGTGTTCATGCTGTGTGGAGCTTTTTCAGGTACTGGGTGGAGAATTTAAGGAAAAGATGGTGGCTCCCTGTCCCGGAGCCACTATCTTTGCTCGACTGCGCCCCGACAGGTATCTGAAAGTTAGAAGCTGTAAATCTGAGGAAAGTGCTGGTCATTATCGAGGGAGGCCAACCTAGCTCCTTATTCCCCGAGGACCCGGTGCACCGTTGTCAGGAATTGCCTCACCTCGTAAGGCTTGCTGACAAATCCTTTGGCCCCTGAATCAATAACTTCCTTAGTCTTCCCGTCAAGTGCATAGCCACTTGCCACAATAACCTTGGCCTCTGGATCTATTTTCAATATCTCCTGGAGGCATTGTCCTCCTCCCATAACAGGCATAATAAGGTCAAGAATCACCAGAGAAATTTGTTCCTGATTTGCCCTGTAAATTTCAAGGGCTTCACTACCATCCTTTGCCAGCAAGACCCTATACCCAAATCCCTCGAGTATCCTGCGACCCAGGTCTCTGATTGCCTCTTCATCATCCACCAGCAGAATACCTTCGCCTTTTCCGCGAGGGAGGTCGCTATTATCCTCAGGCTTTGCAGGGTCGCGAGGTTCAGGAACGTTTTCAATAACAGGTAAATAGATCTTGAATGTTGTACCCTTCCCCGGCTCGCTGTAGCACGTAATGTAACCGTTATGGTTCTTCACGATTCCATAGACCATTGCGAGCCCCAGGCCCGTACCCTTGCCCACTTGTTTTGTGGTGAAAAAAGGCTCGAAGATGCGCTCGAGGATTTCCTTGTCCATGCCATGGCCTGTATCTGACACGCTTAGCATAACATATGACCCCGCCCTTGAACCAAGGTGCTCTTTACAGTATTGCTCATCCAAAATGACGTTCTCAGTCTGGATTATCAACCTGCCACCTTCTGGCATCGCATCTCTGGCATTCAAGCATAGGTTCATCATTACTTGTTCTAATTGGGCGGGATCAGCATTAATCACTTTCAAATCCTTTGCAAGCCGCAGTTCGATATCTATCATCTTTGGAATGGTTCGTCTCAGGAGTTTCTCAAGCTGGTGCACCTCATGGTTCAAATCCACTGGCCTCAACTCACTCTTTACCTTGCGGCTAAAGGCCAGAAGTTGTTGCGTAAGTTCGCTCGCTCGTCTTGCAGACATTTCTATTTGCTTGAGGTTCTGGACGTCCGGATCATCTTCATCTTTTGACATCAACAGTATCTGTGTATAGCCAAAAATCGCCTGCAATATATTGTTAAAATCATGAGCCACACCCCCTGCAAGGGTACCAATGGCCTCCATTTTCTGGGCCTGGAGCACCTGTTTTTCAAGCTTCTTGATTTCCCTTTGTGCAAGTATCCGTTCAGTCACATCGCGAGCTATGCCGCTGATGAAAGGCTTTCCGTTTTCCGGCCTGATTAATTGACTCCGATATTCAAGGTAAATCTTGCGGCCATCCCTTGTGAAATAGGCACTTATTCCCTCGTAATGTCCTTCCTTTTTTAATCCCTCCAGGTACTCGGTTTCAAAAAGGTCTCTTAGTTCGGGTTTCATAAAATCAGAGGCCTTACGTCCCAAGAGTTCGTCCAGTTTGTAGCCGAAGATCTCGGTCATGGCACGGTTGACCGAAACAAACCTCCCCTCCAGGTCCTGTTCATAAATGAGGTCAGAGACAGAGTCAAAAAGGTCCCGGAAACGCCGCTCTGATTCTCTCAATTTTTTCTCAGCCTCTTTGATAGGCGTCATGTCCTTGGTGACCGCAATCATGCACGGTCTTCCCTTATAGTTAAATATCTTGCCAGACAGGTACCCAAAACGCACCACCCCATCTCTCAATCGAAATGGGAGCTCAAAACCACTCACAGCGCCAGTTTCCCTCAGGGTACTGACAAGTTTCTCCCTATCGCTTCTGTCCAGATAGAGCCCCAGATCAAAAGGTGTCTTACCCAAGGCCTCTTCTTTGCCATAGCCCGTGTACCTGCAGAATGCATCGTTGACATATATGTAACGGCCTGTCTCCAGATCCGAAATGGTGACCGGATCTGGAATACTCTCGAACAGGAATTTGACCTCTTGGGTTGCTGTCTTGAGGTTTTCTTCTGCTGTCCTGCGACGAGTGACATCAAGGAAGTTACCCAGGGATGCGCGTTTGCCCTCATAGTTTATAGATACGACTTTTTCTTCTATCCATTTTATGTCACCATGCTTTGTCACTATTCGAAATTCATAAGGTGATGTTCTCAGTCCCTTCAGCATCTGGGTGGCATTCTCTCTGACAACTGCTCTATCATCAGGAAATACCAGGTCAAGCGCATCCCGTCCAATAAGCTCTTCGTCCTCATACTCACTTATTGCCTTAAACTCAGGACTCACAAAGACGAACTTCCTGTCCTGTACAATATAGATACCTATTGAAGAAGAACATATCAGCGCGTTGCAAAACTCCTGGTTCCATTGCATTGTAGCACACAAGCCGCCACTTGAAAGGATATTGTGCCTTGTGTTTCCCGGCTCCTGCATAATCTATCATCCTATCTGTGCTTTCTGGATTTTGCCATCTCGTGCACTTTGCAACAATAGTGCCATGCGGGCTCGCTCCATAGGGGAACCGGGCTGCCAGATAGCACACAGGGAAGGCTCAATGTTTTTCAAATGACAGATTTTAAGTCGGACCGCTATGTGCTGGCCCTAGGGGTGGGGATACAGCGAGTGAGAATCAGGAAATAGATGGGCGCACAAGAGGATTAAGTAAACGCCAAAACTTTGTCATAATGTCAATCAGGTAACGGATTGATTGTTCGTTATTAGTTATTCGTTACTGGCAGTGCATGGTTCTTTGTCTGTTATTTGTTGCTCGTCCGTGATTTGCTTTCTTTTTCCTTATGGCTCACACTTTTGCCTTATAATCACGTCTCTTTTGGGATATGGGATCTCTATGCCCTGTTCCTGAAAAACTTCTTTCACTTTATCTGTAACGTGAGAGATAGTGTCAATTCGCTTCCTTGGGTCATTTATCCACACCCTCGCTTCAAGATTCACAGAAGACTCTCCAAAGCTCTTTACCACAACTTTTACCGGCGGGTGCCTCATCACCCAATCAAGCTCATAGGCAATATTTCCAATTGCTTCCTTGGCTCTTTTCACATCTGCCTCATACGCAATCCCGACCGCGATGCGTACCCTTATTTCTTTGGTAATTGCGGTATAGTTAATGATGTCCCGCTTCATGATCTCGTTGTTTGGAATCACTATCACGATGTTATCGGTGGTGCGAATCTTGGTTGCCCTCATACCGATGTCGATCACATCTCCCCACGTTGCGGAGTTACTGGGAGCGGACCAGACCTCTATTCGGTCTCCCACCTCAAAAGGACGGTCAATTATTAGCAGGATCCCGGCAATAAGATTGGAAAGGGTGTCCTTTGCAGCAAACCCCACAGCCAGCCCCGCCACACCTGCCCCTGCCACCAGGGGCATTATGTTCAGGCCCAGCAGATCCAGGGCAAAGAAGGCGCCTATGGTATAGATGATCACTCCCGAAAAATTCTTGAACAAATCCAGGATAACGTCATCTACCTTGGTCTCAGTCTTTTCAGCCACGATTCTTTCCAGATAAGGCACCAGGGTATCAAAGATATTTTTCGCAAATGAGGCCAAGAGAATAACCAGGAGGGCGTAAAATATCTTTTCCAGAGAAGGGGCCCGGAGGAATGCCACCATTTCCGCGCCAGCCACCGTCAGTATGCAGTAGTGTCCAGCACGCCTAAATAGCTGGAACAGACCCGGATTTCTCTCAAAAAACTCCCTTTGCGTATACCTTTTTTCAATCCGGCCTGCTATAAGATTGAAGATCCACCATACAACGGCTGTGACCGCAACTATGACCGCAAACTTAATAATGGGGAGAAGATAGACCCAGCAGAGATTAGTGGCATCGTTTTTGCTTAACTCAGAGAAGATGAATTAGACAAACTGTTTCTTAATTCTTTATAGACACTCTAAAATAGGGAGATGACAAGATGCGCCTTACATTAAAGGGCAAACTGGCAACGGGCGGGCTCTTCATAGCTCTAATAAGCCTGGTGATATCAGGTATCGTAACAGCTCTTATAATAAGGAATCAGAACCGAAACCAGGCCACGACAGCATTGAAACGTGCCTTTCTCCTCGTAAAGGATGATTTCAAGACGATACAAAACCAGTTAACAAACCAGATGACTCAGATAGCATCAAGGTCTGATCTAGCAGAGCTTGTCAAGTTCTTTGGAGAGGCCAAGAACAGCCAAGATGCAAGTACGGCAATGGAGGGCCAGTTGCTTGATATGGCAAAAAATCTGTTCGAGGACCTTCGGGTTGGACATCTTTCGAGGATTGCTCTTTACGATCTTCAAGGGGACCTCCTAGGGTTTGCTGCCCTGGATCACGGTAAGGCATTGCTGGGATTTGCTTTTGCATCTCAAAAGGGCCGCGGATTCAAAACGGTTTCAGTACACCTATCTAATACCAATCCGATTGGGCTCCAGGATTTCCGGTTCACCACCAGCGAATCCATAATCCCTACGAAATATGGCCTCAGTGTCCCCCACCGGGCACGTTTTGAATTCGGTACTATCGGCAGATTCATGACATTTGATGCAATGGTACCAGTTTGGGCAAAGGATTATGAAACCAAAGGGGACAGTGTAAAGGAAATCAGGAAAATAGTTGGCCTCGTGGCCTGTAGCAGGCCTATTGACAAAGTCGTCCTCAACCGCTTGTCTTCTCTCACTGGTATGGAGGTAAACCTCTTCAACAAAGACCAATTGAGTCAAGGCACCATCGCTAACTATTCACGTCTGGACAGTCACATCACAGACCTGCTGAAAGGAAAAAGACTGTCTTCTCTCTTTACCGGGCTAACGCTGGTGATACGAGACGTGAGCCTGGGCAAAAAACAGTATCTCGAAGGAATATGCCCACTGTTCAATGGCCGTTCTTGGGTAGGGGCCATATCAATACTCTATCCCACGGAGATTTTCAAAAAGAACACATATCAAATGGTAAAGGCATTGTCTGTAGTGTCCTTCGTCTGCATCTTATTGATCCTTCCTTTGGCGTTTTTCTTCGGAAAATCGGTTGCAACCCCAATCAGCAAGATTGCCACTGTACTCGAGGAAGCCTCGGCGAAGGTCTTTACGGCTTCTTCGCAGGTCTCCGATGCCAGTCAGTCCCTGGCCGAGGGTGCCTCTAAACAGGCAGCCTCCCTGGAAGAAACCTCCACTTCTCTGGAAGAAGTTACTACTATGACAAAGCAAAACGCCTTAAGTGCAAAAGAAGCCGAAAGCCTGACCGAGTCCATTACCAATTCCCTCAGCAAGGCTAACGTCTCCATGAAGGCATTAATTAGCGCTCTGGAGGACATTTCAAAGGCTAGTGCAAATGTTAAAGAAGTAGTAAGGACTATAAGTGACATAGCATTTCAAACAAATCTTCTGGCCCTGAATGCAGCCGTGGAGGCGGCCAGAGCGGGGGAAGCCGGAAGTGGCTTTGCTGTTGTGGCCGACGAAGTGCGAAATCTCGCCATGAGATCTGCACAGGCATCCAACAACACCCAGGAACTCCTTGAAGGCATCGTGGAGAAGATCGATAAAGGTTCAAAGCTCGTAAAGGAGACCGACAACCGGTATCGCGAGGTTGCCCTTGAGACAAAAGAAGCCCGTGATCTAATGGAGAATATATCCCGAAGCAGTGAGGAGCAGTCCACAGGGATTACCCGAATAGCGGACGAATTACAGAAAATGAATAGCATTGTGCAAGAGACTGCGGCGCAGGCGGAGCAAACGGCCAGTGCATCAGAGCAAATGAAAAACCAGGCCGCCCAGCTAGAATCGGCGATAGAAAAGATAGTCTCTATTGTCGGTAGGATCAAGACAGGCGCTAAGGCATCCATAGCGTGAAACATAAGCGCCCGTGACGTATTATGAATTCCTTTTAAAGACTATTCCTCTCTTGTCCAGGTCGTGGTCCTTCCGATCAGTGAGAACCTGAGATAGGCCCTTAGCTTGAGTTTGCCCTTATCAAACCACGGGTGAATTTATAGGCCTTGCCTCTCTAAGGGTCGTAAGTTCTTTTCCCTTCCTCTTATTAGGGCCTTTATACCTGAGACCGGTAAGAATAACCAAGCCCAGTATTTTACGGTTGCGCTTCGATTTATGGGGTTTCTTTGTAATGAACCCGTGGTTAACCTCATTTTTCCAAATGGTATAGAATTTGCTTTATCTTTTTTTGCGCGGGTAGAGTGAAATACCTGCTTTGCCGCGCAGGTGTTGCTTATGAATCCTCTATCAAGGGTCGATTATATACTGGCAGTCCCACAATAACAGAGGCTGAAGGCTGATATGGCGAAGGAGGCAGATAATGAAGGTATCTACTAAACTGTATGCGGCGATCATTGTTCAATTTGTCATAGCCATCTCACTCGTTTGGCTGGTCCTCGACATGCAGAAGAGCCAAGATCATGACAGTGTAGTCATAAACTTGGCTGGTCGCCAGCGAATGCTCAGTCAAAAAATGGCCAAAGAGGCGTTACTATATGCACAGGGTGAAGAGGAGGCCAGGGCTCAACTCCTGAATACTGCTAATGTATTTGATAAGACGTTGAAGGCCCTTGCCCACGGCGGACAGGCTCCTCTTGACCTGAACCAGTCCACCTTTACATCCCTGCCCCTTCCCAAAAACCAGGAAATAAAACAGCAACTTCAAAAGGTAGAATCTCTGTGGGAAAAGTTCCATAAGAATATTCTTGACCTTGCTAACGGCAAGGCCAAAGGGGCACTGGATTATGTAAAGAAAAATAACCTGCAACTCCTGAAAGAGATGAACAAGGCGGTTTTTTTGATGGATAGCGCGGCCTCGGCCAGTGTAAACCGGGTCAAACATGCACTGCTGTGGGGGGCTGCGGGTCTTTGCATCCTTTTCGTTTTCAGCATGATCATTGTGAGGAAGAATGTACAGATGATATTCAATTCCCTCAACGAGTTAACCAGGAGACTCTCTGATACCTCATCCAGGACTGTTGAGGTCGCATCTATGATGAATGAGACAAGCACTCAACTGGCTGAGGGCTCCACCGAGCAGGCTGCGACCCTGCAAGAAACTTCTTCTGCTTTAGAGGAAATTTCCTCCATGACGAAACAAAATGCCGAAAACGCCTCTCTTGCTGACAAGCTCACAAAAGAGTCCGATGCTATTGTTCAGCGGGCCAATACTTCTATGGAGGAGCTAACACAGTCCATGGATAAGATTTCTAGGGCCAGCGAAGAAACCTCAAAGATTCTTAAAACCATTGACGAAATCGCATTTCAAACCAATCTCCTGGCCCTCAATGCAGCGGTCGAAGCAGCCAGAGCCGGCGAGGCCGGGGCAGGATTCGCCGTAGTGGCTGATGAGGTAAGGAACCTTGCCCTCCGTGCTGCAGAAGCAGCAAGGAACACCGCAGGACTTATAAAGGAAACCATGGAGAGAGTTAAGGAAGGCGCTGACTCGGTGAGCAGGACGAACGATGATTTCTCAGAAATTGCCGAAATGAGTAAGAAGGTCAATAACCTTGTGAGCGAAATAGCGGTGGCATCCAGCGAGCAGGCCAAAGGCATAGAACAACTCAACATTGCAG
>JALVSJ010000433.1:1776-3470 GCA_027024445.1 Desulfobacterales bacterium | reverse complement strand
GACCAACTTCTCTCTGAGATAGAAAGGCTCAAAGAGGAGCTGGCAAGAAAGGACGAGGAAATAAGCCGACTAAAGGTGGCTAAGCTCTTCCTGGAGACGCTGTTCGATGGCATAGACGAAGAAATCTTGGTAATTGCCCCTGACTACACTGTGCTGGACGCCAACGAGGCATTCCTGGAAAAAAGAGGTGTTGAAAAGGACAGCGTCAGGGGGCAAAAGTGCTACGAGATCAATTACCACCTTACCCATCCATGCAAGCATGAGAGAAACCCTTGCCCGCTGGAGAAGGCCAGGAAAACAGGAGAGCGGGTGCAGATCACCCACACTTATGGAGAAGGCAGATCCCAGAGGGAATTCATGAGGATTGTCTATCCTCTTTTCGGGCGCGAGGGCGAGCAGCAGTGTTTCATAGAGATCTCCAGGGACGTGACAGAGTACAGGGATTTGATCCGTAAGCTCCAGGCATCGGAAAAGAAATTCAGGGCAATCCTGGACACAGCCAATGACGCGATCCTGAGTATTGACAGTGAAAACAGGATCATCCTTTTCAATAATGCCGCAGAGCGGATTTTCGGGTACAGAAGAGAGGAAGTGCTGGGCAGGAGCCTGAATATCCTGGTCCCCCCTCAATACGGGGATCATTATAGGCATGTCAGGAGGTTTGTGAGAACCAGGGACTCCCAGGTCATGGGCAAGACCCTGACCCTGACTGCGCTCAGAAAAAATGGCGAGGAATTTCCCATTGAGATGAGCTTATCGCATTTTGAGATGGGTGGTGAGGTGACATTTACCGCAATCATCCGCGATGTCTCGACCCAGAAGCAACTGGAAAAAAAGCTGCTCCGCTCTGAGAGACTTGCAGCCGTGGGACAAGCAGTAGCTCATGTGGCCCACGAGATAAAAAATCCGCTTATGATCATCGGGGGATTTTCCCACCAGCTAAGAAAGAGTCTTGCTGATCACAAGGCCCTGCGCAAGCTGGACATGATCTTCGATGAGGTTACCAGGCTGGAAAAGCTGGTACAAAATCTCGGGGATTTCACCAAGGAATACCGACTTGTAAAAAGGCCGGCGGACATCAACAGCGTCATCAGGGACGTGATCAGAGTAATGGCTGAAGTTTACCCACGGGAGAAATACAGGTTTCGTGAGAACCTGGATGAGAACCTGGGTGAAATATATTGCGATCCTGACAAGCTGAAACAGGTATTCATGAATATAGTGTCCAACGCCATTGAGGCCATGGAAGATGGCGGAGAGGTGACGGTTTCCACGCTCCGCGACCGGGAAGGTATCGAAATAAGGATTGCTGACGAAGGAATTGGGATAGAGGAGTCCAAGCTCCTGCACATATTCGAGCCCTTCTATACTACGCGGGAAAAGGGCTCGGGGCTGGGCCTGGCTATTTCTTATAGGATCGTTGAGGCTCATGGAGGAGACATATGGGCTGAAAGCGAGCCTGGGAAGGGGACCACATTTGTGATCCGAATGCCTGGGAGGTAGAAGGAAAAGGCCGACGCTATTTTTGGTTTGACTAATGGGAGGTAGTTACTTATAATAAAAATTTACCGCGGGGTGGAGCAGTCAGGTAGCTCGTCGGGCTCATAACCCGAAGGTCAGAGGTTCGAATCCTCTCCCCGCTACCAGATGGAAACAAAAGAGGGACCAGGAAAATCCTGGTCCCTCTTTTAGGT
>JALVSJ010000433.1:0-1766 GCA_027024445.1 Desulfobacterales bacterium | reverse complement strand
TCCTCTCCCCGCTACCAATGATATCAAGGGGTTAGCCATTTTTGGTTAACCCCTTTTTCGTCACTGGTTGCGTATAGCTTGCGGACAGTTGCGTCATCAAGTTTGTCCACAGTACATCGGTTTGACCCAGGTACCAGGTGACCATATGTGTCCACAGTGAGCTGGATCTAAGCATGCCCAAGCTGCTGCTGGACATAAGCAGGAGATTCGTTTTGTGCCAGCATAAGGGATGCATAGGTGTGGCGGAGATCATGAAATCGAATACGCCTCAACCCAGCCTTTTCTAAACACTTGTATAAAACGCGCTTTTGCAAGTTATCCGTGTCAAGATGATCTCCTACCTCGCTGCAGAAGACCCATTCAGGTACATCTTTCCATCCTTTCCTTAATGTCTCTTTTTTCCTTTCGATCCTTAGTTCCCTGAGTGTTTCAGTGAGCTGTCTGGACATATTCACTCGTCTCGTCCTGTTCTTGGAGAGGTGATCCTGCCTCTGACAATGCATCTTCTTACCTCCATGAACCGTCCGTTAGAGTCTATATACTCGCACAGTAAATGTCTAGCAACTCCCTGTCTCTGAAAAAAGGGATAAGGCTGTTTATGGGCCTCTCAGGGATGGTAAAAGGAGCTCTCTACCACAGTTATGTCAATTGGGTGGCCAAAGGGGAGAAGATTTGTGAAAAAATCTTTGCCAAACAGGGCAAATAATGTTATTTCACTTGTAAATTCAAGGTGATCCGTGCAATCTTTTGGCCTCCACTCTTTCGGGAAGAGCCTATCTGATGCGATTCGAGCTTCTTGAAGCCTTTGGGCTGGACCCAAATATCATTGCCATCCTCACAGACAAGTATGGTCCCGAACTGCTCCCCATCCAGGAAAAGGCCTTCAAAGAAAACCAGATATTGTCGGGGGGCAACTTCATAATCTTTGCCGTGACATCTGCTGGAAAGACTCTGGTAGGAGAGATGCTCCCGCTGTTTAATGGTGGCAGGTGGTGACCAGGGATGAGATATACGCCCACCTGTGGCCGGATCTTTCAGATCCTACCAGTTCTTCGAATCCCTATGACCGGCAGATCTCTGATCACAAGAGGAAAATCACTACTCAAATAGAGGAGGCCTTAAAAGGAAAAATAGAGATTACCCTTGAGGAGATAAAGAACCTGATCGAGACCAAACGGAAGGTGGGTATCTGCTTGATTTGAGAATGAAAGAGGTGAGTCTAATATGATTTCTTGTAGAGAAGAGTAGCTGTTTACTAGAAGAACAGATAGCTGGCGAAACATCCGGAGCCTGCCCAAATCGTTCCTTCCTTATGCCCAAAGCTGTGGAATATGAAACGATTTTCAGGCATTGTAATTTGCGAACATATTTCTTTGTAAGTCGTGTTTGGAAATCCTGGAACAATTGGTAACAAGCTTCAACAAACGCCATAAGACTGAAACGGAGGTTAAGACATGAGGGATCGTTATATCTTAGTTTTCGCTCCCGGTGGAACAGGGCTAAGAGAAGTGGTCGGGAAGATTTCAGCTTTGGGTACAGAACTTCTGGTTGTTGACATTGAGGACGTTCTCTGTAAGGGGCTTCCTGATACAAAGACTGCTCTCCAAAGTTTCCAGCTGCGGGACAAGATAAGTATGTACGATGTAACCTGGAATCTCCCTCGCAAGAAGATCGAATTCCTATGGAAGAAGTCTGTGTCAACGTGTCTGAACAACTTTGCTGAAAATCGGAGCTTCAATGGATATAAGGTGATGACGGGCCACCTT
>JALVSJ010000432.1 GCA_027024445.1 Desulfobacterales bacterium | reverse complement strand
ATGCCTGGGGACAATTGGCGGCTGGAGGTGAGTTTGATCACGCCGATAGCGATGGAGAAGGAGTTGCGGTTTGCGATCCGTGAAGGTGGCAGGACTGTGGGTGCAGGAGTAGTCAGCGAGATTATAGAATAGGGGAGACGGAACTAAGATGAGAGATATTATTACGCTGGCCTGTGAGCAGTGTAAAAATAGGAACTACACAACTACCAAGAATAAGCGAAAGACACCAGATAAACTTGCGCTTAGGAAGTATTGTCCATCTTGTAGGACGCATACCTTACACAAGGAAACCAAGTAGGCGTGTCGGATATGCAGGCCAGTAGCTCTAACGGCTAGAGCACCGGACTCCAAATCCGGGTGTTGGGGGTTCGAATCCCTCCTGGCCTGCCATTTTATGCCTTTGGTGGCGATGGTTGAGTGGTGGTGGAAATGGTCGAGGAGATCGGGTAAAAACGGATGAAAAAGCCAAATCAAAAAACCAAGAGGCGGAGGAGGCCCAAGAAAAATACTGCTGGGAAGGCTGAGAGGAACCAGAAGAAGATTAGTGTCGAGGGTAAGGGGACCAAGGCTGTGGCCAAAGTGAGACCGTCGAATGCGTCTCCGAAAAAGGCCCCGGAGCGGAAGCCTGATCGGACAAAACAGAGGAAGGGTATAGGATATTTTATCAGTAAGAGTATCCAGTTTTTGCGGGAATCAAAAACCGAGCTCAAAAAGGTAAAATGGCCAAATAAGAAAGAGCTCTTGGCCTCCACTGTAATGGTTATTTTCCTTGTGCTCGTGGTGGCCTTATTTTTGGGTATTGTGGATTTCGGTCTTATCAAGGTCATTAAGAATATAGTGGGCTGATATAATTTAGATATAGGACTTTTTAGATATGCGGTAAACACCTCTTTATTGATGTGGGGAGTTGTGGTGGCACTCAGGTGGTACATAGTTCATACATATTCGGGGTTTGAGCACAAGGTCAAGAAGAGCCTGGAGGAGAGGATCAAAGCTCTGGGGCAAGAGAAGTTTTTTGGCAAGATTTTGGTGCCTACCGAGCAGGTAGTTGAACTGAAAAAAGGGCAGAAAAAAACATCATCACGGAAATTCTATCCTGGCTACATCCTGGTGCAGATGGAACTGAATGACGAGACATGGCACACGGTAAAGGATACTGCTAAGGTGACGGGTTTTGTAGGAGGAGGGGTGAAACCGAGCCCGATTCCTGATGAGGAAGCAGAAAAAATAATAAGGCAAATGGAGGAGGGTTTCACCAAGCCCAAACCCAAGTACCAGTTTGAAGAGGGAGATGAGGTGCGAGTGATTGACGGGCCTTTCACCAATTTCCAAGGCGTGGTGGAAGAGGTAAAGCCTGATAAGGAAAAACTGCGGGTACTAATAACCATCTTCGGCAGATCCACACCTGTTGAGTTGGACTTCATCCAAGTAAACAAGATCTAGAGGCGAGGTAAACAATGGCAAAGAAGGTAATTGGGTCCATAAAATTGCAAGTAAAGGGTGGTCAGGCTAACCCTTCACCCCCTATTGGACCGGCTTTGGGTCAGTACGGGGTCAACATAGCCGAGTTTTGTAAGGCTTTTAACGCAAAGACACAGGACCAGATGGGGACCATTATTCCGGTTGTGATAACAGTATATGCAGACCGGTCCTTTTCGTTTGTAACAAAGACACCTCCTGCATCAGTGCTGCTGAAGCAGGCGGCCAAGATAGCCAAGGGCTCTAGTGAGCCCAACCGCGAGAAAGTGGGCGAGGTAACGAGAAAGCAGATCGAAGAGATAGCAAGATTGAAGTTCGAAGACCTGAATGCCAATGACATTGAAGCCGCCATGCGTACTATTGAAGGCACTGCACGGAGCATGGGTATAACAGTGGTGGATTAATAAGGTGAGGAGAGGAAGTTTGAGATGGCCAAGCGTGGTAAAAAATATAGAAACAGTTTGGAAAAAGTAGATAGGACAAAGCGGTACAGCTTCGAGGAAGCCATTCAACTGGCGCTGGACTGCTCTTATGCCTCTTTTGATGAGACTCTTGATCTGGCGGTCAGACTGGGCGTTGACCCTCGCCATGCTGACCAGATGGTCCGGGGTACGGTGGTATTACCTAATGGCGTTGGGAAGAAGGTAAGGGTAGCAGTATTTGCCAAGGGGGAGAAGGAGAAAGAGGCTCTTGAGGCAGGAGCGGACTATGTGGGCTCGGATGATCTAGTGGAAAAAGTCCAAAAGGGATGGCTTGAGTTTGATAAGGCCATTGCCACACCTGATATGATGAGTGCAGTGGGAAAACTTGGCAGAATTCTAGGCCCCAGAGGCATGATGCCGAATGCCAAGCTGGGGACTGTAACGTTTGATGTGGCCAGGGCGGTGAACGAGATTAAGGCCGGAAAGATTGATTTTAAGGTGGAGAAAGCAGGCATTGTACATGCACCTATGGGCAAGGTGTCCTTTGGGGTCCAAAAGCTCTTAGAAAATGTTGCCGCTTTCATGGATACTATCTTGCGACTGAAACCAGCAGCTAGCAAAGGTACCTATCTGAGAAGTATAGCCCTATCTACCACCATGGGTCCCGGAATAAAGGTTGACCCCAGTTATGTTAAAGACCTATTGGCCCAGGCTTCGTGAGTCAGTTAACAACTGAGTATAGACTGTAAAGAAGCTTCGCTGCTCTTGCCGGAAACAATAATTAGGAGTAAGTCAGGAGAAAAAGTACTGACATTTTAGACGTACGGGAAAAGGTCAAAGACAGTAGGTGCTGAGAGGGCCTTGTGTCACGAGAGGGTAAAATTGGCCCTGGGGCTTAAAACAAACAGCCTACCGAGACCGAGAAGTGAATCTGGCTAGCATACTGCGGGGCAAATTCCACCACCCACAAAGCGATCAACTTCTCTGTTACGGAAGGCACCTCTGCTTTGACATGAATATGTCAAAAAGAGAGGAGGTGAATATGGAGAGATCCCAAAAAGTAAAGTTCGTTGAAGACATGAAGGGACGCCTCGAGAGGGCAAAAGCTAGCTTTCTAGTTGACTACAAGGGCCTTAATGTGGAGGCCATGAACCGATTGAGAAAGGACCTCCGCAATGCTGGGGCCGAGTTTCAGGTTATCAAGAATAGACTGCTGAAACTGGCGGCACAGTCAACTGACACGGCTCAACTGGAAGAATTCATGCGGGGGCCCTCGGCCATAGCATTGAGCTATGATGACCCAGTGGCTCCGGCCAAGGCGTTAGTGGAGTTCGCCAAAGAGTTCGAACAGTTGGAAATAAAGGGAGGCCAGATCTCAGGAAAAGTAATGGATCTGGGAGCGATCAAGAGGCTCGCGGAACTGCCCAGTAGAGAGGTTCTGCTAGCCCAAGCACTATCGGCTATGCAGGCGGTTCCCACCGGTTTTGTAAGGGTCTTAAATGGTATAATCCTTCAACTGCTATATGCTTTGAAAGCAATTGAGCAAAAGAAAGCCGAAGAACAAGCATAATTGAAATTGAAATGAAAAGAAAATCCACCGGAGGTTAAAATAGTCATGGCAGATATTACCAAGGAAGATGTGATCGAATACATTTCGAACATGACCGTATTGGAGCTATCGGAATTTGTAAAGGAACTGGAGGAGAAATTTGGAGTAACAGCTGCTGCCCCAGTTGCCGTGGCCGCTGCCGGTCCAGCTGAGCAGGCTGCTGAGGCGGCACCGGAAAAGACGGAATTTGACGTTATCCTTACCGCTGCTGGCGACAAGAAGATCCAGGTCATCAAAGCTGTGCGAACAATCACAGGGCTGGGCCTAAAGGAAGCCAAGGCACTGGTCGACGGTGCTCCTGCACCGGTCAAGGAAGGGGTATCCAAGGACGAAGCCGAGCAGATCAAGGCCCAGTTGGAAGAAGCCGGTGCCACTGTGGAGGTCAAATAGGCATGAGCCAAAGGGGCAGGGGTTTTATCCAGCCCTGCCCTTTATTCTTTAGGTTGAGTAGTCGAGGCATGAGCATCGTGGCAGCCTTGCCTTCATAAAATCAATTGCTAGGTCCTGCCCAAGTGGCGGACAAGAAGGAGTGGCAATGTCTGGTGTAGACGGTGTCAGCAAGAGAATCAGGCGTAACTTCGGGAAGATCAGAAAAATAATTGATATCCCAAATCTGATAGAGGTTCAAAAGCAATCTTACGAGAGATTTTTGCAAAAAGACGTCTCCCCTGAGCAGAGGGAAGAAGTGGGCTTGCAGGGGGCGTTTAAGAGCGTGTTCCCCATCGAAGACTTTAGTGGTGCGTCGTGCCTGGAGTTTGTCAAATATACGTTTGAAGATGTCAAATATGATGAAGAGGACTGTCTGAATAAAGGGATGACGTATGAGGCCCCGGTCAGGTTAACCGTGAGGCTCATGGTCTTTGATACTGACAGCACCGATGGCACCAAGAGTATTCGGGATATTAAGGAGCAGGAAATCTACTTTGGCACTCTTCCCATAATGACCGATAGGGGAACCTTCATCATAAATGGAACAGAGCGGGTGGTAGTGAGCCAGTTGCACCGATCACCTGGTGTATTCTTTGACCATGACAAGGGCAAGACACACTCCAGTGGAAAGCTGCTTTATTCGGCCAGGATAATTCCGCTGAGGGGTTCGTGGCTGGACTTTGAGTTTGATCCTAAGGATCTTCTGTATGTTCGAATCGATAGAAGACGCAAGTTCCCTGTGACGGTACTCCTTAAAGCCCTCGGATATACTACTAAAGAGATTCTCGCCGAGTTCTACAGAACTGAGACCATAATGATCGAAAAGGACGGTTGCCTGCGGGAAGCCAATATTGATAACCTGTATCAAAAGAAGTTAAGCAAGAAAATCATAAACCCCAAGGACGGGAAAGTGCTGGCAAAAGCGGGGGATAAGTACACCAAACGATTGCACAGGATCCTGGAAGGAGCAAAAATCACCCACATACCCATTGATTTCACAGACCTACTGGGCATGGTTCTGGCCGAAGACGTCATTGATCCGGAGACAGGAGAGGTCTTGCTCGAGGGTAATACTGAATTGAGTGAAGAGGCAGTAGAGCTAATCAAATCAAAAGGTATCAAGGAAATAAAGTGCCTTGTGCTTGATGCCCCTGGGGTAAGCCCTACCATACGTGAGACCATGACTCTTGACAAGATTGAGACACCTGACGAGGCAGTGCTGGACATATACCGCAAAATGCGCCCCAGCAGTCCCCCAACGCAGGAGGTTGCCAATAACTTTTTCAGAAATCTCTTTTTCAACATTAATACATACGATCTTTCTCCTGTAGGCAGGTTAAAGATAAACCACCGTCTCAATCTGGATGTTCCACTTGAGCAGAGGACCCTTCGAAAAGAAGACATACTTGAGACAGTGAAAGAGTTGATCCGGTTGAAGATGGCCGAGGCCATGGGAGATGATATCGATAACCTGGGCAACCGGAGAGTCAGAGCTGTTGGTGAATTGCTTGAGAATCAGTACAGGATAGGTCTTGTGAGGATGGAGAGGGCGATAAAAGAGCGCATGAGCCTGCAGGAGGTGGAGACCCTAATGCCCCATGACCTTATCAACTCCAAGCCTGTTTCAGCGGTGGTGAAGGAATTCTTCGGGACAAGCCAGTTGTCACAGTTCATGGACCAGACTAATCCGCTGTCTGAGATCACCCACAAGCGAAGGTTGAGTGCCCTGGGACCGGGAGGTCTTACACGGGAAAGAGCGGGCTTTGAAGTCAGGGACGTTCACCCTACCCATTACGGCAGGATTTGTCCCATTGAAACGCCTGAAGGTCCCAACATTGGATTGATTGTATCTCTCAGCACATACGCCAGGGTTAATGAATTTGGTTTCATAGAGACCCCCTATCGGAAAGTGGAGAACGGGAAGGCAACTAAAGCCATTTCCTATCTTTCAGCTTTGGATGAGGGAGATGCCCCAATTGCACAGGCAAATGCCCCACTGGACAAGAGAGGGAGATTTGTCCGCGACGAAGCTGCGGTAAGGATCGCCGGTGAGGCTGCCAAGGTACCTGTTGAGCAAATAAAATACATGGATGTGTCCCCTGATCAGCTCGTGAGCGTATCGGCTTCTCTGATCCCTTTCCTTGAGCATGACGATGCAAACAGGGCACTGATGGGCTCTAACATGCAGAGGCAAGCTGTGCCACTGTTGAAAGCAAAGGCACCGTTAATAGGCACCGGCATAGAGAAGATTGTGGCCAGAGACTCAGGGGTCTCCATAGTGGCACGAAGGGACGGAGTGGTGGAAGATGTTGATGCATCCCGTATAGTGATCCGCTCCAGTGGCGGTACCGACCCCAATGAGCCAGAAGTGGAGATATACAAACTGACCAAATTTAAACGGTCCAATCAGAACACCTGTTACAACCAGAAGCCCATCGTGAAAAAGGGAGAGACTGTTAAGAAAGGGCAGGTCATAGCAGATGGCCCTGCAATGGAGATGGGAGAACTGGCGCTTGGCCAGAATGTGATGGTGGCGTTCATGTCCTGGGGTGGTTACAACTTTGAAGACTCTATACTGATCAGTGAAAGGATTGTGAAGGAGGATATCTACACTTCAGTTCATATAGAAGAGTTCGAGGTCGTAGCCCGGGATACCAAACTGGGCAGGGAGGAGATCACCCGGGATATCCCGAATGTTGGAGAGGAAGCGCTGAAAAACCTCGATGAGAGCGGTATCATAAAGATCGGCGCAGAAGTAAAACCAGGCGATATCCTGGTAGGAAAGATTACTCCTAAGGGAGAAACACAACTTTCCCCTGAGGAAAAGCTGTTAAGGGCAATATTCGGCGACAAGGCTGGCGATGTAAAGGACACTTCCCTCAGGGTACCTCCTGGCGTGGAGGGGATAGTAATCGATGCCAAAGTCTTTTCCAGGCGAGGAGTCGAGAAAGACTCCCGCAGCCTTCAGATCGAAGAGCAGGAAAGGGCGCGACTGGAAAAAGACAGGTCAGATGAGATCAGGGTAATTACCCGGAGTGCAAAAGAAAAGTTAAAGGATCTCCTGGTCGGCAAAAAATTGAAGACAGATTTGGTTGATCCTGACACCGGTAAGGTCTTAATTAAGGCCGATAAGTCTATCAATAAAACGGAGGTAGAAAATACCCCGGTTGAGGTATGGTCGAATGCTGATCTCAGGTCAACGATGGATACTATTGAGAAGATGGAAGCCATCGTAAACGTATACAAGAATAAGATCGAAAGGGTAGAAACCCTATTTGAGAAAAAGTTTGAGCGACTGGGCGAAGGCGATGAACTGGCTCCTGGCGTTATCAAGATGGTGAAGGTCTATGTGGCAGTTAAGAGAAAGTTGTCGGTTGGAGACAAGATGGCAGGACGCCATGGCAACAAAGGGGTATTGTCCAGGATACTACCTGTAGAAGACATGCCTTACTTTGAGGATGGAACACCTGTGGACATCATACTGAATCCCCTGGGTGTGCCCTCGAGGATGAATGTAGGTCAGGTATTGGAGACACATCTTGGCTGGGCATCCAAGGAACTGGGCAAAAAAATCGGCGAACTGATTGAAAAGATGAAAAACGTGACAGAGATCCGCCGCAGACTGAAAACGGTGTTTGGTAAGGAGGAATACCAGAAATACTTTGGGGAACTTTCAGATGAAGAGTTGCTGGACAGGGTGCTTCAACTGCGCGAGGGAGTGCCAATGGCCACGCCTGTGTTTGATGGGGCAGATGAACAAGAGATCATCAAATGCCTGGAACTGGCAGACCTCCCTGTAACAGGTCAGGCGACGCTGTATGACGGCAGAACTGGCGAGCCCTTTGACCAGAAGATCACTGTTGGTATCATGTATATCATGAAACTCCATCACCTCGTGGACGACAAGATCCATGCCCGATCCATTGGACCGTACTCTCTGGTAACCCAGCAGCCGCTGGGTGGGAAGGCCCAGTTCGGTGGACAGCGACTGGGAGAAATGGAAGTGTGGGCCATGGAAGCCTATGGTGCAGCCTATGCCTTGCAAGAGTTCCTGACGGTAAAGTCCGATGATGTGGCTGGTCGTACGAGGATGTATGAACGTATTGTGAAGGGCAACAACATCTTGGAAGCTGGGCTTCCCGAGTCTTTCAAGGTGTTGATGAAGGAACTCCAGAGTCTCGGTCTGGAGATTCAGCTTTTTGAAAACCCCGAGGGGTAATAGAAAACCTTAGATTAGAAAAGGAGAAGGGCATTGGACGAGCTGTACAGTTTTTTTACCAAGCCTAAAGATCCGTCAAGTTTTAATGCTGTGAGGATTTCTCTGGCCTCCCCGGAGAAAATCAGGGAGTGGTCTTATGGTGAGGTGAAGAAGCCCGAGACCATTAATTACCGCACGTTCAAACCGGAGCGTGACGGGCTGTTTTGTTCCAAGATTTTCGGCCCAATCAAGGACTATGAGTGCAATTGTGGTAAGTACAAACGCATGAAGCACAGGGGGATCGTGTGCGAAAAGTGCGGTGTGGAAGTTATTCAGTCCAAGGTTCGAAGAGAGCGTATGGGGCATATCGAGCTGGCCGCACCCGTTGCGCACATATGGTTCCTCAAGTGTCTTCCCTCCAAAGTTGGGAATTTACTTGACCTGACTCTCAAGGAACTGGAACGGGTGCTCTACTTTGAAAGCTACATAGTCATCGATCCCAAGGACACTCCTTTGGAAAAAGGCGCCCTGCTAACAGATGAACAGTTGATGCAGGCCAGACAGGACTGGGGCGATAGGTTTGTTGCTGGTATCGGCGCAGAGGCCATCCAGGCCATGTTAAGAGAGCTTAATCTGGACGAGTTATCCCAAACCCTCCGAGTTGAGATGATGACCACCAAGAGTGAGGCCAAACGCAAGAAATTGGCCAAGAGGCTCAAGATCATCGACGCATTCCGTGAGTCGAAGAATCGGCCTGAATGGACCATAATGGATGTGATTCCTGTTCTTCCGCCGGACCTGAGACCCCTGGTACCGCTTGACGGAGGACGGTTTGCCACTTCAGACCTCAATGATCTATATCGCCGTGTGATCAATAGAAACAACAGGCTCAAAAGACTGCTGGAGCTTAATGCACCTGATATCATAGTGCGCAATGAAAAGCGTATGCTCCAAGAGGCCGTTGACGTCCTGTTTGATAACGGTCGAAGGGGAAAGGTTGTCACAGGCCCCAACAAGAGGCCATTTAAATCCCTGAGCGACATGCTTAAAGGAAAGCAGGGTAGGTTCCGTCAGAACCTGCTTGGCAAGAGGGTGGATTACTCCGGCCGCTCTGTTATTGTGGTGGGGCCTGACCTGAGGCTCCATCAATGCGGGTTGCCCAAGAAAATGGCTCTGGAGCTCTTCAAGCCGTTTATATATAACAAGCTGGATGAAAAGGGGTTGGTGACAACCATAAAGAGTGCCAAGAAAATGGTTGAGAGGGAAACCCCCGAGGTCTGGGATGCCCTTGATGAGGTTGTGAAAGAGTATTGCATCCTACTCAACCGTGCTCCCACACTCCACCGTCTCGGTATCCAGGCCTTTGAGCCTATTTTGATTGAAGGCAAGGCTATCCAGCTTCACCCACTCGTATGTACAGCCTTTAACGCAGACTTTGATGGGGACCAGATGGCTGTACACGTGCCCCTTTCCATTGAGGCCCAAATTGAGGCAAGGGTCCTCATGATGTCCACGAACAATATTCTTTCCCCTGCCCACGGTGATCCCATAATTGTCCCCAGTCAGGACATTGTCTTGGGTATTTATTACATGACCAGATCAAGGCCCTTTGCAAAGGGCGAAGGAAAGATCTTTTCCAGCCCCGAAGAGGTCAGAATTGCCTATGATGCAGGAGAGCTGGCCCTCCATGCGTCCATAAAGGTTAGAATCAACGGAAAGATCTATGACACTACTACTGGAAGGGTTCTCCTGTCCGAGCTTCTCCCCGAGGGGCTGCCCTTTGATCTTGTCAACAAGGTCATGGCCAAGAAAGAACTAAGGACCCTAATAAATGAGGCTTACAGAAAGACCGGGATAAAGGCTACCGTTATCTTAGCAGACAGGCTCAAGGACTTGGGTTACAAGTTGGCCACCATTTCCGGGATATCCATTGCCATGAAAGACATGGTGATCCCGAAAAAGAAGAATGAGATCCTCGAAAGGGCTGAGAGAGAGGTCAAAAAGATTGAGCAGCAGTACATTAATGGATTGATCACTGACGGTGAAAAGTACAACAAGGTGGTGGACATATGGGCCCAGGCCACTGAGGACATCGCTGCTGAGATGATGAAGGAAATGGCGGTAGAGGTCGTACAGGGCCCTGGGAAGAAGAAGGCGAAGGTTGATAGCTTTAACCCCATTTACATGATGTCGGACTCGGGGGCCAGAGGAAGCAAGGATCAGATGAGGCAGCTTGCGGGTATGCGCGGCCTTATGGCCAAACCCTCAGGAGAGATTATTGAGACTCCCATCACCTCAAATTTCCGCGAAGGCCTCACTGTGCTCCAGTACTTCATCTCCACCCATGGAGCCCGAAAGGGTTTGGCAGATACTGCTCTCAAGACGGCAAATTCGGGTTATCTCACACGGCGTCTGGTGGATGTAGCCCAGGACGTTGTGGTAACCGAGGAAGATTGTGGCACCATGGACGGTATTTGGGTGGACGCCCTTGTAGAGGGTGGAGAGATAATACAGCGGGTAAGCGAGAGAGTCCTTGGAAGGGTCGCTATTCAGGACATCATTGATCCTGTTACGGGCGAAATACTTGTCAAGGCGAACGAGGAAATTGATGAACAGAAAGTGGCTAAACTGGAGGCAGCCGGTATTGAACGGGTGAAAATTCGATCGGTGCTCACATGTCAGTCAAGGCGCGGTGTGTGCAGGCTGTGTTACGGTAGAGATCTGGCCCACGGGCGTCTTGTGAACATAGGGGAGGCTGTTGGGATCATAGCAGCTCAGTCTATTGGCGAGCCAGGCACCCAGTTGACCATGAGGACTTTTCACATCGGTGGTACCGCGAGCAAGAGGGTTGAGCAGTCCACTATTCAACCCCGGAACAGCGGTACGGTCAAGTTTGTGAACCTCAAAACGGTCGAAAATGAAGAAGGCAACCTCGTGGTTATGAACCGCAATGGGGAAATCGCCATCACAGGAAAGGGAGGGCGCGAAATTGAGCGCTATCCGGTCATTTACGGTGCGGTTTTGAAAGTGCGGGACGGCGACAAGGTGAAGACTGACCAGGTGCTTGCAGAGTGGGATCCCTTTACAATTCCTATCATGACAGAGGTAGGGGGAACGGTAAAGTACGGTGATATTATTGAAGGCAAGACCATGCAGGAGCGCCGGGACAAGGTGACTGGAAAGATCAGTCGGGTGATTGTTGAATCCAGTGATCCCGATATACGTCCCAGGATTTCCATAAAGGATAGCGAGGGTAAGACGGCCTTGCTCCCTGGCAGTTCCAAGGCGAGAGCCAGGTATCATCTACCAGTTGGGGCAATCATAATGGTAAATGAGGGTGACACCGTGGGTCCCGGTCAGGTGCTTGCTAAAATCCCACGGGAGACTACAAAGACAAAGGATATCACAGGAGGTCTGCCACGGGTAGCCGAACTGTTTGAGGTAAGGAAGCCTAAAGAGACCGCCATAATAAGCGAGATCGACGGGGTTGTTTCATTCGGGAAATACACCAAAGGCAAGCGCAAGATGACCATTACTCCGGAAGTAGGAGAACCCGTTGACTACTTCATTCCCAAAGGAAAGCACGTCAGCGTGCTGGAGGGCGATTATGTGAGGGCAGGTGAGCCGTTGATGGATGGCTCCGTGAATCCACATGATATCCTGCGCATCAGAGGGGTAAAGGAATTGGCAAAATATTTGGTGGACGAGGTCCAGGAAGTCTATAGGCTTCAGGGGGTCAGGATTAATGACAAACACATAGAGGTCATCGTGAGACAGATGCTACGTCAGGTTACTGTCACTGACCCGGGCGACTCCAATTTCTTGGTGGGAGAACATGTAGAGAAATGGAAGTTTGAAGAGGAGAACAACAAGATTGTCACGGCGGGGGGCAAACCAGCCAGTGCCGAGCCACTTCTCTTGGGTATAACCAAGGCCTCTCTCAGTACTGAGAGTTTTATTTCCGCTGCGTCCTTTCAGGAAACTACCAAGGTGTTGGCTGACGCGGCTGTGGCCGGGAAGGTGGACTACCTGAGAGGACTCAAGGAGAACGTAATAATGGGGAGATTAATCCCTGCAGGAACTGGGCTGAAGAGTTATAGGGATATCGAGTTAGGCATCCGAGAATAGGGAGATTGAACTCAAAAACCAAAAAAACCGGTTGACAAAAAGGGAAAGAAAGCATAAAAGAAAGAATTTTGTGAATCTTACGTATTCGCCCTTTCGCAGGATTCGAAGGGCGAATCATTTTAGTGAGTTTTTACAGGAGAAGGTGAATGCCGACCATTAACCAGCTTATTAGGAAAGGCAGACAGAAACCAAAGAAGAAGGTTAAGACTCCTGCGCTGCAGGGTGCCCCCCAAAAAAGGGGCGTCTGTGTAAGGGTGTATACCTCTACTCCCAAGAAACCCAATTCAGCGCTGCGCAAGGTGGCTAGGGTCAGACTTACCAATGGAATTGAGGTGACCTCATACATTCCCGGTATGGGACATAATCTGCAAGAGCACTCGGTGGTGCTGATCAGAGGCGGAAGAGTAAAGGACCTGCCGGGGGTAAGATACCATATTATTCGAGGCACCATGGATGCAACGGGTGTTGAAGACCGCAGACAGAGCAGATCAAAATATGGTGCCAAGAGGCCAAAGACCTTATAAGCTGGATGATAAGACAAACGTTGGTTAGTTTTACGGAGAATTCTTTATGCCAAGGAAAAGAGTCGTTGAAAAACGCGAAGTAGCTCCAGATCCACAGTATAAGTCAGTACTTGTGAGCAAGTTTGTCAATAGCCTGATGAAGGATGGCAAGAAGAGTGTGGCGCAATCCATCCTGTACCGGGCATTCAATATCATCAGGGATAAAACAAAAGAAGATCCACTGGAGATCTTTCAGAAGGCGATTGAGAACGTCAAACCGTTGGTTGAAGTTAAATCACGGAGGGTCGGAGGGTCAACATACCAAGTGCCTACTGAAGTGAGACCCTCCAGGAGCCAAGCTCTTAGTATTAGGTGGATAATCTCCTTTGGGAGAGGCAGGGGCGAGAAAACAATGGCTGCCAAGTTGGCCGGGGAATTGATTGACGCGGCAAATGGACGGGGTGCTTCTATTAAGAAACGGGAGGATACTCACCGTATGGCCGAGGCCAATAAGGCCTTCGCCCATTACCGATGGTAGGCAGCGTTTCCAAGGAAGGTTTATAACGGTTTATAATTGGTCTGATGAGGAATACCAAGGAGGTTAAGCGATGTCGAAGAAGAAATTTGAGAGGAAGAAGCCGCATGTGAACGTGGGTACGATAGGGCACATAGACCATGGTAAGACGACATTGACGGCGGCGATCACGAAGCATTTAGCGAAGAAGGGGTTAGCGGAGTATGTTCCGTTTGATGAGATAGACAAGGCGCCTGAGGAGAAGGCGAGGGGGATAACGATAGCGACTGCGCATGTGGAGTATGAGACGGAGAAGCGTCATTATGCGCATGTGGACTGTCCTGGTCATGCTGACTATATCAAGAACATGATAACTGGTGCTGCGCAGATGGACGGAGCGATACTTGTGGTGGGAGCTGATGATGGGCCTATGCCGCAGACGAGGGAGCACATATTGTTAGCGAGGCAGGTAGGGGTGCCTAGCATAGTGGTATTTTTGAACAAGTGTGACATGGTGGATGATGAGGAGTTGATAGAGTTAGTGGAGTTGGAGTTGAGGGAGTTATTGACGAAGTATGAGTTTCCTGGAGATGAGATACCGATAATACGGGGCAGTGCTTTGAAGGCGCTGGAGAGTGATGATTCGGACAGTGAGGAAGTGAAGCCTATATTTGAGTTATTGGATGCACTGGACAGTTATATACCTGAGCCTGTGAGGGAGATAGACAAGCCGTTTTTGATGCCGATAGAGGATGTATTTAGCATAAGTGGACGAGGTACGGTGGTTACGGGCAGGGTAGAGCGAGGGATAATCAAGGTAGGAGATGAGGTTGAGGTAGTAGGGATAAGGGATACGTTGAAGACGGTGTGCACTGGTGTGGAGATGTTCCGCAAGATATTGGATCAGGGCCAAGCTGGAGACAACATAGGAGTGTTATTGAGAGGAGTGAAGCGGGACGAGGTACAGAGGGGCCAGGTGGTGGCGAAACCTGGGACGATAACGCCGCACACGAAGTTTAAGGCAGAGACGTACATATTGACGAAGGAGGAAGGGGGGCGACACACGCCGTTTTTCAATGGATACAGGCCGCAGTTTTATTTTAGGACTACGGATGTGACCGGTGTGGTGACATTGCCTGAGGGTGTGGAGATGGTGATGCCTGGGGACAATGTGACGCTGGAGGTGAGTTTGATCACGCCGATAGCGATGGAGAAGGAGTTGCGGTTTGCGATCCGTGAAGGTGGCAGGACTGTGGGTGCAGGAGTAGTCAGCGAGATTATAGAATAGGGGAGATGAGGGAATGTTGACCAATCAAAAGATACGGATCCGGCTGAAAGCATATGACCACAAGCTCCTTGATCAGGCTGCCATGGAGATCGTGGAAACCGCCCGAGAGACCGGAGCTCGTGTGGCCGGGCCGATCCCTCTCCCTACTGAAATAAACAAATATTGCGTCTTGCGATCACCACACGTTAACAAGAAATCCAGGGAGCAATTCGAGATACGTACTCATAAGAGGCTCTTGGACATCCTTGAACCCACTCAGCAGACGGTCGATGCGCTTATGAGGCTGGACCTCGCTGCGGGTGTGGACGTGGAAATTAAGCTTTAAGTTGCAAGTAGGCCCTTGTGCCACGATACAGTACGTGGCCTGATACTGAGGTCACGTGTTATGATTTTTGCGCCTTAAGGGTCCTGACGGAAACAGGGTAGAGAAAGTGTAGTTAAACACTGCGGGGCTATGTGACTATGGTAAAGAAATTATTTGGGAAAAAAATTGGGATGACGCGCTATTTCTTGGATGAAGGCAGAAGCGTACCAGCCACTGTCCTAAAGGTAGGCCCTTGCGTGGTAACACAAAAGAAGACGGTGGACAAGGAAGGATATAACGCCATCCAGGTTGGTTTTGAACCTCAGAAGGAGGGCAGGGTCAACAAGCCTCTGAAAGGACATATGAGCAAGGCCGGAGCAGGGTATTTTAGGATCTTGAGGGAAATACGTGTTGAAGACCCTGGGCCTTTCGAGCTTGGACAGGTTATAAGAGCAGATATGTTCAACATTGGAGATACTGTACATGTATCGGGTGCTAGCAAGGGGCGTGGATTCGCCGGTGTGATGAAGCGGTGGGGATTTTCTGGGGGAAGGAAAACCCATGGCTCCAGGTCTCACAGGATACCCGGGTCCATTGGTTGCAGTGCTACGCCCGGAAGAGTGCATAAGGGAAGAAAGCTTCCAGGGCATTATGGAAATGAGAAGGTAACGGTAAAGAACCTCAAGGTCATAGACGTTCGACCTGAAATGGACGTGGTGGTTGTCAAAGGAGCTGTGCCTGGCAGCAGGAACAGTTTGATTGAAATTCGCAAGGCCTGATGGCCTTGCCTCTAGCGGGGAAAAAATGGTGACAGTAGACGTATATAACTTGCAGAGAGAAAAGGTGGGAGCTGTAGACTTGCGCGATGAAGTGTTCAACGTACCGATAAAGAGGCATGTTCTGCACCAGGTAGTGGTAAGCCAATTGGCAGCGAAGAGGGCTGGCTCTGCTTCGACGAAGACACGCTCTCAGGTGAAGGCTTCGGGTAGAAAGCTTTGGAGGCAGAAAGGTACGGGAAGGGCTAGAGTGGGGTCTGCAGCTTCCCCCACAAGGAGAGGCGGAGGTGTGGCATTCGGGCCATCGCCCAGGCAGTATACCATGAAAGTGCCCAAAAAAGTCAGAAAAGCCGCGCTTCGTATGGCTCTTACGGATAAGGTGCAAAACGAGAAATTGATCGTTATAGACGATTTCAATTTTTCAGAGATTAAGACCAAGGCCTTCGTGGAGACCATGAAGAGATTTGACACTAGGACCGCCCTCATTGTGACTGAAGAGTTAGACGTCAATCTAGACAGATCGTCCAGAAATGTGCCGTGGGTAAAAGTCATGAGAAGGGAAGGCATCAATGTTTACGATCTGCTAAGATATGACAATGTCTTTGTGGAGCAACCTTCCCTTAAGAAGATAGAGGAGGTCTTAGCTTAGCCGTGGATATTTATAGCGTCATAATAGAGCCTCATATTACAGAGAAGGCAAATATTCAAAAGGAAGCCAATAATCAGGTTACCTTCAAGGTACACAAGAATGCCAATAAGATTGAGATCAAGAAGGCAGTGGAAGCACTTTTGAAGACCAAGGTCTTGGAAGTAAAGACGATTAATGTACGAGGAAAAAAGCGGCGGATGGGCATGAAGATGGGCAAGCGGTCTGACTGGAAAAAGGCAGTCGTTAAGCTGGCGCCGGGCGAAAATATAGAATTCTTTGAGGGAGTATAATTTTTTGCGGAGTGAGGCATGGGAATCAAGGCAGTAAAACCGACATCGCCGGGTAGAAGGTTCCAAACCTATTTGACATTTGAAGAGCTTACTGACAAGGAACCTGAAAGGTCACTGGTAGTGTCCCTTAGAAAGAGTGGGGGGAGGAACAACCTAGGCCGAATCACAGCAAGGCATCGGGGCGGTGGGCAAAAACGCAAGTACCGTATTATTGATTTCAAAAGGGATAAAGACGGTATACCAGCCAAAGTTGCGGCTATTGAATACGACCCCAACAGGTCTGCTCACATTGCACTGCTCCATTACGTTGACGGGGAAAAGCGTTATATTCTGGCCCCAAACAATCTTGAGGTGGGCGACCGGGTGATTTCAGGTAGCGGCATTGAGGTGAGGGTGGGCAACGCCCTTCCTCTGAGGGAAATCCCTCTTGGTACTCATGTGCACAACATAGAGATGTATCCCGGTCACGGCGGACAACTGGCAAGAGGGGCCGGGACTTATGCTCAGGTGATGGCCAAAGAGGGAAAATATGCCCAGATAAAGTTGCCCTCGGGCGAGGTGAGAATGGTCTTGCTAGAATGCAAGGCCACCATCGGGCAGGTTGGAAATTTGGATCACGAAAATGTTTCCATTGGTAAGGCGGGCAGGAGCCGGTGGTTAGGCCGGCGGCCAAAGGTAAGAGGGGTCGCTATGAACCCTGTGGACCATCCCCATGGTGGGGGTGAGGGCAAGTCATCGGGTGGACGCCATCCCGTGACTCCTTGGGGAGTGCCCACAAAGGGTTATAAGACGAGGAAGAGGAAACAAAGCGACAAATTGATCGTAAAGAGAAGAAAATAAATAAATGATTCATGACTGCGGTGTCCTGCACTGCGGTGCCGTAATAACTAGAAGTAAAATATCAGGAGGGTAAAGTTTTGCCCAGGTCATTGAAGAAAGGTCCATTTGTCGATGAGCATCTTATGGAAAAGGTGCGCAAGGCCAGGGAAACTCAGAGCAGGAAAATAATAAAGACCTGGTCAAGAAGATCTACAATTATCCCCGAATTTGTGGGTCTTACTTTTGCCGTCCACAATGGGCGCAAGTTTCTACCAGTCTTTGTGACGGAAGACATGGTTGGCCACAAGTTAGGAGAATTTGCTCCTACGCGTACCTTTTACGGTCATGCTGGAGACAAGAAGTCCAGGTTGAAGGGAAAGAAATAACGCCATGGAGACTAGAGCGGTAGCAAAGTATGTGAGAATATCACCCCGCAAAGCGCGGCTGGTTATGGACCAAGTGAGGGGGAAGAGGGTGGAAGAGGCTCTCAATATGCTCACCTTTGCCCCTCAAAAGGCGGCACGCATTGTCAAAAAGGTGATCCAATCGGCTGTTGCAAATGCCGAGCAGAACACCAATGTGGATATAGACAACCTATATATAAAGAAAATATATGCGGACGAAGGGCCTACCCTTAAGAGATTCAGGCCAAGGGCGTTGGGAAGGGCCACGAGAATTAGGAAGAGAACGAGTCATTTGACGGTAATCTTGGATGAAAAATAGCTCACAAGTAGGTTAGGCTGAAGACTGAAGGGTTTTGGGTGAGAAAGAAGACATCTGAGTGGTGGGTTGACTTTGGGCTGCCGGCCTTCAGTCTATCAAGCTGCAGAGGAGGTGTGGATTGGGACAAAAGGTAAATCCTATCGGGTTTAGATTGGGTATCAACAGGACCTGGGATTCGAGGTGGTTCGCCAAGAAAGATTACAGCACGTTTGTAGTAGAGGATTTCAATATACGAAAGTTCATCAAGAACAGGCTCTACCAGGCGGGCGTGTCTAAGATCGAAATAGAGAGGGCGGCTAACAAAATCAGGATTCGTATCCACACTGCCAGGCCAGGGATCGTAATCGGCAAAAAAGGTGCCGAGATAGAAAATCTCAAGAAAGAACTTGAGAAAAGGATTGACAGGGAAATCTTCATCGACATACAGGAGGTCAGGAAACCTGAGGTAGATGCACAGCTTGTGGCCGAAAATGTAGCATTGCAACTGGTCAGGCGCGTAGCATTCAGGAGGGCGATGAAAAAAGCAGTAAGCTCAGCATTAAGGTTCGGAGCCCTGGGGATAAAGATTTCATGCGCAGGAAGACTGGGGGGGGCAGAAATGGCGCGTCGCGAATGGTACAGGGAAGGACGCGTACCACTGCATACCCTGAGAGCAGATATTGATTATGGATTCGCAGAGGCATTCACCACGTACGGAGTGGTGGGAGTAAAAGTGATTATTTTTAAGGGCGAAATCTTACCGGAAAAGAAAGGATAGATTCCCATATGCTTAGTCCAAAGAAAGTAAAGTATAGGAAACAACAAAAGGGTAGGACAAAGGGTAAGGCATACCGGGGGAGCACCTTAGAGTTTGGAGACTATGGCCTTCAGGCCTTGGAGTGTGGACGGTTGACAGCTCAGCAAATCGAGGCCGCTCGAATTGCTATTACAAGGCATGTGAAAAGGGGTGGAAAAATCTGGATCAGGGTTTTCCCTGACAAACCCATAACCAAAAAGCCTGCTGAAACCCGAATGGGCAAAGGCAAGGGTGCACCAGAAGGATGGGTAGCTGTGGTGAAGCCCGGAAGGATTCTCTATGAAATGGAAGGAGTAGGTGAGGACGTGGCGGCAGAGGCATTCAGATTGGCTGGCCACAAGTTACCCCTTCCCACTAGATTTGTGAGCAGGAGACAGTAAAGCTATGAAGGCCAGTGAGCTGCGCGAGTTGAGTATGGACGAACTATTGGAAAAGGAGAGATCCCTTAAGCAGGAGCTTTTCAACCTTAGGTTCCAGAAGGCTACAGGCCAGCTTGGCAACACGGCAGTCATTTCAAAGACAAAAAAGGATCTTGCCAGAGTAAAGACGGTTATTCGGGAGAGACAGAAAGCTGAAGGAAATTAGATCTGAGAGGTTTGTATGGCGACAGAGCGGGGCGCAAAGAAAAGACTGGTGGGAAGTGTTGTTAGCAACAAAATGGACAAGACTGTGGTAGTCTTGGTGGAACGATTGACCAAACATCCCACTTACAAGAAGTATATTAGGAAAAGATCCAAATACATGGCTCACGACCCCAAGAACCTGTGTTCCATAGGGGATCGTGTAAAAATCATAGAGAGCAAGCCCATCAGTAAGAGAAAGAGGTGGCAGGTCTTGGAGATCATTGAGAAGGCTAACATAGAGTCATAGATTGTTGGCCGGAAAAACCACTTTTACGATAACTGATGTGTAAGACTGGCTGGAGCAAAGAAAATGATACAACCTGAGACCAGACTAAAGGTAGCGGATAATTCTGGAGCCAAACTATTGTCATGCATAAAGGTCCTGGGAGGCACAAGAAAAAGGTATGCCTCTTTGGGTGATATTGTTGTTGTGTCAGTTAAAGAGGCTTTGCCCAACTCCAAAGTTAAGAAGGGCGATGTGGTTAGGGCTGTGATTGTTAGAACAGCTAAGGAAGTAAGGCGCCCTGACGGCTCATATATAAAGTTTGATGACAACTCTGCTGTACTCATCAACCAGCAACGCGAGCCCATAGGCACCAGAATATTTGGTCCTGTGGCCAGGGAGTTAAGGGCGAAACGTTTTATGAAAATCATCTCGCTTGCACCTGAGGTGCTATAGGGACTTACTGGGCCCGGTCTTTTTGTTGGGTGCATTGGCGAGTTTGGAGTTTCGGGGGATTTGAAGTGACAAAGAAACGACCCAAGATAAGAAAAAACGATAAAGTCATTGTTATAGCAGGGAAGGAAAAGGGCAAGATTGGTGCTGTACTAAGAGTGGATTCTGAAAAGGGTCGGGTGTTAGTTGAAAAAGTGAATATGGTTAAACGCCATGCGCGGCCCGGGCCTCAAACCGCTCAGGGCGGGATAATTGAGAAGGAAGCGCCCCTGCGGATCTCCAATGTAATGATCGTATGCAACAAGTGCACTGAGCCCACGAGGGTTGGACACAAACGGCTGGAGGATGGCACCAAAATCAGGGTTTGCAAGAAGTGTGGCGAATCATTGGATGATTAGTAGAGTGCAAAAAGAAAAAGGTCAAAAGGAGTAATTAGGAGGAATCCTTTGTCTCGGTTGAAAGAAAAATATTACAATGAAGTTGTGCCAGCGCTGATGAAAGAGTTCGGCCACAAAAATATTATGGCAGTGCCTAAAGTGGACAAAGTTGTGCTGAATATGGGTCTGGGTGAGGCCATACAAAATATAAAGTTGCTTGACTCAGGTGTTGAGGAGCTAACCATGATTGCTGGTCAGCGGGCAATAGTTACAAAGGCCAAGCGATCCATAGCTGGCTTTAAGCTACGTCAAGGAATGCCAATAGGATGTATGGTCACGTTGCGCAAGGAACGGATGTATGATTTCCTTGACAAGCTGTTCAATATTGCACTACCCCGAGTGAGAGACTTTAGAGGTATATCCCCTAACGTGTTCGACGGGCGGGGTAACTGTACAATTGGGATAAAGGAACACATTATTTTCCCGGAAGTGGACTACGAGAAAGTAGATAAGATTAAAGGGCTAAATGTATCCATAGTTACAACTGCAAAGACTGATGAAGAAGGACTTTATTTGTTAAAGGCCATGGGGATGCCTTTTCGAGGATAATGTAGGGAGGAAGTCTTGGCAAGAAAAGCACTTATAATTAAGGCAAAAAGGGAACCGAAGTTTTCTACCAGGCGGTATAATCGTTGCCCACTGTGTGGGCGTAGCCGAGCATTTTTGAGAAAATTTGGAATTTGTCGGATTTGCTTTAGAAAGCTGGCATCTTTCGGCCAGATACCCGGTGTGATAAAATCCAGCTGGTAGAAATAGGGAGAGGCTAACAACCAAGTATTGGAGAGTAGAAGTATGACAATGACCGATCCTATAGCTGATATGTTGACAAGGATTCGGAATGCCCAGAGGGCGTCACATGAATCTGTAGATATTCCCAGTTCTAAGATGAAGATTAACATAGCCAAGGTGCTGAAGTCAGAGGGATACATTAAGAATTTCAGAGTCATGCCTGATGGCAAACAAGGGATACTAAGGATCTTCTTAAGGTATGATGATGAGGGGGGAGCGGTAATCGAGGGATTGAAGCGCATTAGCAAACCCAGTAGAAGGGTTTACGCAGGGTACGACGAAATTCCCAAGGTACTCAATGGTTATGGGGTCAGTATTGTGTCCACCTCCAAAGGCATAATGACGGACAAGAAGGCAAGGAAAATGAGAGTGGGTGGAGAGATCCTTTGTGCTGTGTGGTAAGAGCAAAAGCCATCTGGGTGAAGCAACGGATTTTCCACTTGTCCGCCATAAGAGAGATTGGCAGGTAAGGGAACAAGGGAGGTTTCTTTGAATGTCTCGGATTGGTAAACGCCCTGTACCTATTCCCCAAGGGGTACAGGTGAAGATGGAAGACGACGTACTTGTGGTAAAGGGGCCAAAGGGTGAGCTAAGAAGAAAGATTCATCCTTTGGTCAAGATATCTATTGACGAAGATAAGATAGCCGTGTCAGTGGAGAACACTCGAAAGAAGAAGGATGCTGGTGCACTTCAAGGGCTTTTCAGGGTCTTGGTTGATAATATGGTAACAGGGGTTACCAAGGGTTTTGAAAAGAGCCTGGAGATAGTGGGCGTGGGGTATCGGGCCGAGGTCAGCGGTGATACGGTGATTTTTAATCTCGGATATTCTCATCCAATTAATTTCAAGCTGCCAAAAGGCATTGAAGCCAAGGTGGACAGAAACAAGATAACCCTCACGGGTATTGACAGGGAGGTTTTGGGGCAGACGGCAGCAAATATCAGAGCGCTGAGGAGCCCAGAGCCTTTTAAGGGCAAAGGAATCAAGTACGAAGACGAGATCATTCGGCGAAAGGCCGGCAAGGCTGGGGCCAAATAATAAAGTGGTAGAGAGGATGGTAGATGGGATCCGTCAGTAGAGCCGAGGCAAGGCTAAGGCGAAAAAAACGAGTTAGGAAAAAGGTAAAAGGTACTCCTGAGCGGCCGCGTCTGTGTGTTTTTAGGAGTCTAAAGCATATCTATGCGCAGATAATTGATGATACGACATCCACAACTTTGGTGGAGGCTTCGTCAGTGTCAAAGGGAATAAGAGAGCAGATAGGCAATGACGGGGCAAATAAGAAAGGTGCAGCCACAGTGGGCAAAGAGATCGCCCAACGCGCACTCAAAAAGGGTATCAAGAAGGTTGTGTTTGACCGAAATGGATTCCTGTATCACGGCAGGGTGAAGGCCCTGTCCGAGGCAGCGCGTGAGGCGGGCTTGGAGTTTTGATCAAGGGGACCCTTAAATGGCACTGGGTTTGCCGTTGAGGGATTTGGGTCACATTTGACATTTGTCATTTCCGGTTTAGTTGGGCTCGGAACCTGAATTGGAGAATAATAACGGATCATGATAGCGGGGAGAGATTCATTGTACAGGGAACAGGAAGAAGTTGAGTACATAGAAAAGGTTGTTCATATAAGCCGTGTTGCAAAAGTGGTTAAAGGTGGGCGACGTTTCAGCTTCAGTGCCATTGTTGTTGTTGGGGACGGCAAGGGTTCTGTGGGCAGCGCTCTTGGTAAGGCCAACGAGGTTCCAGAGGCCATCCGCAAGGGAATCGAAAAGGCCAAGAGAGACATGCAGCCTGTTGCATTGGCTGATACAACCATCCCCCACGAGGTGATAGGAAAATGGGGGGCAGGACGAGTATTGCTAAAACCAGCGAGACCAGGTACAGGGATTATCGCTGGCGGCGCGGTGAGGGCGGTGCTTGAGGCTGTGGGAATTCAGAACATTTTGACCAAGTGCCTTGGCTCCAACAATCCTCACAATGTAGTGAAGGCGACGATTATGGGACTACGATCCTTGAGAAGTCCAGTAGAAATAGCCAAGAGGCGAAACAAGGCTGTAGAGGAAATCTTGAAGTAAAACTCTTTTAGTCGACTCGGGTAGGGTACCATGGCAGATAGAATGAAGGTGACGCTTGTTAGAAGCGGGATTGGTTACAACAAGAAGATCCGGCAAACTCTGAGAGGTTTGGGGCTTACCAAACTTCACAAGACAGTGGAATTAGAGAACACCCCGTCCATAAGGGGGATGATCAAGAAGGTCTCGTTCCTTGTTAGAATAGGATAAAGATATAGGGTAAGAAGATATGAAAATTCATGAGCTTTCGCCTGCTGAAGGGGCACGGAAAAAAAGAAAAAGAGTAGGGAGAGGTCCTGGTTCAGGGCATGGGAAGACTTCTTGCAGAGGCCACAAGGGGCAAAAGGCTCGCTCTGGCGGGGGGCCAGCGCCGGGTTTCGAGGGAGGCCAAATGCCATTGCACAGGAGGCTCCCAAAGAGGGGATTTACCAATCTCTTTCGGACCGAGTATACCACTGTAAACATCAAAGATCTTGGACGCTTCGACGCGAATACGACTGTTGACGTGAATGCACTCAAGCAGGCCGGATTGATCAAGAATATCAAGGATGGGGTTAAGTTGCTCGGGGATGGAGATATTAATAAGCCCCTGACGGTGAAGGTTCATAGGGTTTCCATCTCAGCAAGGCAAAAGATTGAATCTGCTGGTGGAAGGGTCGAACTTGTTTAGTTTTTCAAGTTATCAATTGAGAAATGTTTGAGGATCGGTAATAAGATTTACCTGGCGGTTAGCTTTAAAGAGAGGGACATTAATTGATCGGAGGACTGCAAAATATAACCAAAATCCCGGAGCTTAAAAAGAGGATTCTTTTTACTTTTTTTATGCTGGCGGTATATCGACTGGGTTGCCACATACCCACTCCGGGGATTAATGGCGCAGCGCTTTCCGCATTCTTTGGAGCTAAGCAAGGGACACTTTTCGGGCTCTTCGACATGTTTTCAGGCGGGGCATTGCGGCGTATGTCGGTTATGGCTTTAGGGATTATGCCATATATCAGCGCTGCCATCATTCTTGAGCTCTTGGCTGTCGTGGTACCATATCTGGAAAAGCTTAATAAGGAGGGAGAACAGGGCCGCAAAAAGATTGTTCAGTATACCCGGTATGGCACAGTAATTCTATGCGTGGTGCAAGGCTTTGGTATTGCGCTTGGGCTTGAGAGGATGTCCAGTCCGGGTGGGGTCGCGGTGGTTCCAGTTGGAGGATGGGGTTTCAGACTCCTTACGATGCTGACATTGACTGCGGGAACCGTATTTCTCATGTGGCTGGGCGAGCAGATTACTGAAAGGGGAATTGGCAACGGTATTTCTCTGATCATATTTGCAGGAATTGTGGCAAGATTTCCTACTGCAGTGGCCAACACGTTTCGGCTCATGTCCACCGGAGAGCTCACACCCTTTTTCATGATAATTATCCTGGCGCTGATGATCACTGTAGTGGGCGTAATAGTGTTTGTGGAGACAGGGCAAAGGAGGATCCCTGTACAGTATGCAAAGCGCGTGGTAGGGCGAAAGATGTATGGGGGGCAAAGTACTCATTTGCCGCTCAAAGTTAATACGGCAGGTGTTATTCCACCGATATTTGCATCATCCATAATTATGTTTCCTGCTACCATAGCAAATTTTCTCAATGTTCGACAAATTCCGTGGCTTCAAACTATTGTGAACTTCTTGGCACCTGGGCACATTGTCTATATTTTGATTTACGTTATATTTATATTTTTCTTTTGCTATTTTTATACTGCTGTACACTTCAATCCCGTTGACGTAGCAGACAATATGAAGCGATATGGCGGGTTTATTCCAGGAATAAGGCCGGGGAAAAACACCGCAGAGTACATCGACAGGGTGCTTACACGTATTACTTTTTTCGGGGCTATTTATGTTTCTGCAATTTGTGTGTTGCCTCAGATTCTGATTTACAAGCTGAATGTTCCATTTTATTTCGGTGGTACCGCCCTTTTGATAGTGGTGGGAGTTGCCATAGACACCATGAATCAGATTGAAGCCCACATGCTCACGAGGCATTACGAGGGATTTTTGAAAAAGGGCTTCGGAAGGGCCAAATAGGCTGTGCGGGCTCCAAGATGAACCCACTGTCGCTTCGAGGAAGGTATGGCAAAAGAAGAAGGGATTGAGGTAGAGGGTGTTGTCATTGAGACCTTGCCAAACGCCATGTTCCGAGTAGAACTCAAGAACGGTCACAGAGTACTGGCACACATTTCTGGCAAGATGAGGATGCATTTTATTAAGATATTGCCCGGAGATACTGTAGTTGTTGAGCTGTCTCCATATGACCTGACCAGAGGAAGAATTATTTACAGAGGGCATAAAGAAGACAGATAGTAGTTGCCGACGTCAAGAGAGTGACGGCAGTAGCCTGAGGGAGGACAGGATGAAAGTACGACCTTCAGTAAAGAAAATATGTAACAAATGCAAGATAATCCGCCGCAAGGGCGTTATGCGGGTTATTTGTGAGAATCCGCGACACAAACAGAGGCAGGGATAGGTTAGCCAAAGTGAACTAAGTCGTAGGTCTGGAAGGAGTTGTAAATTGGCAAGAATAGCTGGAGTAGATTTACCCAAAGGCAAGAGGATAGAGATAGCTCTGACATATATTTACGGTATTGGCAGGAGTTCAGCTCAAAAGATTCTAACAGAAGCAGGGATAGACTGGGATACCAAGTCTGATGAGCTGACTGGAGAGCAGATAACTGCAATCCGTAGGATCATTGACGAGAAATATAAAGTAGAAGGAGATTTGAGAAGGGAAGTCTCCATGAATATAAAGAGATTGATGGATTTAGGCGCTTACAGGGGCCTCAGGCACAGGAAGGGGCTACCGGTTAGAGGCCAGAGAACGAGTACGAATGCGAGGACAAGGAAGGGGCCCAGAAGGGCCATTATGGGTAAGAAGAAAAAATAATCGGGCTAAGGATAAGAGATGGCAAAGGCAGGTCGTAAGAGAGGAAAGGCAAAGAAAGAGAAGAAGAATGTGCCGACGGGCATTATCCACATTCAATCTACCTTCAATAACACTATTGTTACGGTCACGGACAACGACGGAAACGTGATAGCTCAGTCCAGTGCGGGCAGGGTGGGATTTAAAGGTTCGAGGAAAAGCACACCGTTTGCTGCGCAGTTGGCCGCACAGGATGCCCTTAAACAGGCCATGGAGCAGGGGCTCAAAGTGGCCGAGGTACGCATAAAAGGGCCCGGTGTGGGTAGAGAGGCAGCTCTCAGGGCCCTTCAGATGGAAGGGTTTACGGTGAGTGTCATTCGTGATGTCACACCTATTCCGCACAATGGTTGCAGGCCACCAAAGAGGAGAAGAGTGTAGAGAAATCTTTGGGTCGGGGAGAGGGAGACAGCAGGTTTGACGAAGCTCTTTTAGGTAATGAATTTGATAGGGAAATGGAATATTGGAATGATGGAACATTGGGTGATGAGCCGCGGCGGCGGAACCCATCATTCCAATATTCCACTGTTCCACTTTTCCCAGAGGTCGAGATTTCCATTTTCGACCTTAGAAGAACAAACAGTATAATGGAGGAACAATATTGGCTAGATACAGAGGTTCGGTCTGCAGGCTATGCAGACGAGAGAATTTGAAGCTCTTTTTGAAAGGCGACAGATGCTATAGCGATAAGTGCGCGTTCGAGCGAAGGCCTTATCCGCCAGGGCAACATGGCCAGCGGCGGGGAGGTAAGTATTCTGACTACAGGTTACAATTAAGGGAGAAGCAAAAGGTCAAAAGGATATACGGAGTCTTGGAGACACAATTTAGGGGATACTACAGGCGCGCAGAGAGGCAGAAAGGCATCACGGGTACCAACCTCTTGTTGCTTCTGGAGCGGAGATTGGACAATGTAGTATACCGAATGGGGTTTGCTTCTTCCAGAAACCAGGCAAGGCAGCTTGTTAGGCACAATCATTTCTTGGTAAATGGGAAGAAGGTGAACATTCCATCGTATCTCGTAAAGCCGGGTGATATGGTTGAGGTGAAGGAAAAGAGCAGGAATGTTCCGCCTATCGTGGAGGCTATGGAGACGGTAGTGCGCAGAGGTATCCCAAACTGGATAGAGGTGGAGAAAGAGAAATTCAGGGGAACGTTTAAGGCTTTGCCTAGCAGGGAAGATCTGACAATGCCTATCCAAGAGCAACTTATTGTTGAGTTGTATTCCAAGTAGCCTTTTGTTTTTATCAGTCGTCTTCCCTCTGCTTGATGACGGATAGAGAAAAAAGAACCAAAAAGAAGTTAGACAACGGGAGGCCTCTCTTGAGTGATCTAAAAGCAAGAAATTGGCGAGAACTTATAAAACCAAAAAGGATCGAGATCGATCAGGATTCCTATTCTAATACGTATGGGAAGTTTATCTGTGAACCCCTTGAAAGGGGTTTTGGGATTACGATAGGTAACTCCCTGAGGAGGATCTTGTTGTCCTCACTTCAGGGTGCAGCAATCGTTTCAGTAAAATTTGATGGTGTGCTACATGAGTTTTCAACCATTCCAGGCGTATTAGAAGACGTCACAGATATCATACTGAACCTAAAAGAAGTGCGGATCAAA
>JALVSJ010000431.1 GCA_027024445.1 Desulfobacterales bacterium | reverse complement strand
CTCCTTCAATTATTAGCGCTCAACCTCAAGCGCAGTTTGCTAATCTTTATTTAACAAAAGGCAAAGGAACGGGATGTTCCTGTGAGTGATCTCAAGGCATCATCTCCCCGGCTTTCTTTATTGATTCAATAATCTGAATGTACCCTGTACACCTGCACAAGTTGCCCGAGATCCCTCTCTTTATCTCTTCCTCTGACGGCTCCTTATTCCTGGCCAATAATGCCACTGCAGACATTATCATACCAGGTGTACAGAAACCGCACTGGATACCACCGCTTTCCACAAATGCCTTTTGAACAGGATGAAGTTTGTTACCCTCTCCAAGGAGGCCTTCCACTGTTACCACTTCTTTTCCATCCACTTCAAAAGCCGGATATATACAGGAGTCTATATTATATCCATCAACAAGCACGGTACATGCTCCGCACTCACCCTGCCCGCAACCCTCCTTTGGCCCAGTGAGTTCAAACTCCTCTCTTAATACCTCTAAAAGCATTTTATGGGACTCCACCTCAGCCGAGACTTTGTGGCCATTTAGAGTAAATCTGATGAGTTTTTTCATATGAAAACCTCCTGGTACTTACTGTTGTGCGCGGGCTGCCGCTTGACGGATCGCCCTTTTAACGAGCACCCCGGACACAGCTCTACGGTACTCCGCAGTAGACCGAACATCGGTAATAGGGCTCACAGCTTCACACACCATTTTCTCCACTTCTTGCAAGAGTTCTTCTTCGATCTTCTGCCCCTCGATCTTCTCCTCAATGCTCTTCAACCGAAGTGGTACGGGTGCAACAGCCCCTACAGCAAGCCTGCACTTGTTGCACACCCCTTCTTCTAAGCTCACTAACGCTGCAGCATTTGCAATAGCTATGTCTTGGGAAACTCTGCCAATCTTCATGAAGGCCGTACCCGTATTCATACCTTGTGCAGGGATAATAATACGGGTCATTACTTCCTCAGGCTCTTTTGCAGTCTGCCCCGGACCGGTGAATAGGTCCTCGAGCATCATCTTCCTCTTCCCCCCAGGACCCTCAAGCTCCACTTCCGCCTCTAAGATCAGCAAAGGAGGTGCGGAGTCTGCAGAGGGTGCAGCATTGCAAAGATTGCCCCCAACGGTTGCCACATTCCGTATCTGTGGATTGGCAAGCACACACGCCGCCTCATGAAGGGCCTGAAATTGCTGCCGTATCTGACCGCTTCCCTCTATCTCCCTAAACAGGACCCCTGCACCCAGGCTAAGTCCGCCGTTTTCCCGGATCTCTTTCAGTTCTTCCACACCCCTGAGGGAAATCAAAGCTTCAGGCTCAATAGCTTTCTGCTTGATCCGGACAATTACGTCCGTGCCTCCTGCCACATAGAGGGCATCCCCTTTTAACTTCTCCATCAGTTTGAAGGCCTCTTTGAGGCTTTCCGGCTGGTAGTAATCAAATCTTTTCATAGCAACAACTCCTATAAGCCTCCGCTAGAATTGTTTCCGAGCATTCCATTATTCCGTCACTCACTCCCTATTATCGAATACCCTTTTACTCTTTCTCTCTGACCTTGGCAGGCTACCATAATCTACAATCTCCACGTTCGCACTTACCATAATCTGTTTCTTTATCTCGGCGGCTATTTTCTCTTGAAGTTTCTTATCCCTGCTGCTTTCAACCCCCTGATCCCTTTCAACCTTGACAGTCATGTAGTCCTTTCCATCTGGTGCCCTATCCAAAATAATCTGGTATTCACTCCCAATGCCCTCAATTCCTGACAACACATGATCAATTTGACCTGGATAAATATTTACGGCCCTGAAGATTATCATGTCGTCTGATCGACCCAAGATACGATCATGTCTTGGGAAGATACTGCCGCATGGGCACTGGCCAGGTACAAGCCTAGAGAGGTCTCTTGTCCGGTACCTGATAAGGGGGACTGCCTCCTTGCAAAGGGTAGTAACGACCATCTCGCCCGTCTGGCCTTCGGGCACCTCTTCTAATGTTTCAGGGTCGAGGATTTCCAAGATGTAATAGTCAGCCCAATAGTGGATTCCGGTATGATGTACACAATCCAGTCCCGTTCCGGGTCCATAGAGCTCTGTCATGCCGGGAATATCAAACATGTGCTCCAAGCCTAGAAGTTCTTTTATCCTCTTTCTCATGGCGTCGCTGGATCTTTCTGAACCGAATATCATTTTCTTCAGATTAATCTTATCTCGCAGGCCTCTTCTATTTATTTCCTCAGCCATTAGCAGACCCATTGAAGCCGTGCAGCACATTACTGTGCTCTGGAAGTCCACAAGAAATTGACACTGCATGTCCAGATTTCCGGGACCCGCAGGGATAGCCATGGCCCCAAATTTTTCGCAGGCAAGTTGGAAACCTACGCCCGCTGTCCACACGCCATAGCCCACGGCAATCTGGACTCTGTCCTCTTTCGTAAGCTCTGCCATCTCATAGCAGCGAGCAAAAAAATGGGCCCAATCCTCAATATCTTTTTGTGTATAGCAGAGTACTTTTCTTTTGCCTGTCGTACCTGAAGAAGCGTGAATACGGACCACTTTCTCAAAGGGTACGGACAGAAGCGGAAACGGATACCCTTCTTGTAGATCCTGGGCCGTGGTAAACGGCAGTTTTTTCAGATCATCCAGGCTCTTTATTCCGTCCGGTCCGACTCCCGCCTCATCCAGCTTTTTCCTGTATACAGGCGAACCATTGTATGCGTGTTTCACGGTCCACTTGAGACCCTCAAGCTGAACATCATAAATCTCATCCATTGATTTAAACGAAGGCATAAACGTTTGCGTCATCTCTCTATCACCTCACACTTTCTACTTCTTCGTTAAACCTGTTTTCTAAGCCCTCTGTACAAACTTTCCGCGACTTCCGATATTCGTGCGAACTTCAGATACCACGACACCTACAAAAGCCCAGAGAGGAGATCCTTGAAAGAACGCATCTACTGGATGAGCTTCCCCCCCAACCGCCTCCCTCTACTCTCACCTCTAATGGGCCATCTGCGGGATTATGAGTACGATCTGCGGAAACGCTATTAAAATTATAATGCTTACAATACATGCCATAAGAAAAAAGCTTATACTCTTAAATATGGTTGATAGCTCGATCTCCGGCGCAAGGGCCTTCACAACGTAAATATTGACTCCGACAGGGGGAGTAATCGCCCCCATGGTAGTAACCATAGTAAGAAGAATGGAATACCAGATGGGATCAAAGCCTAGAGCCATTCCCAGTGGGAAGAAGATAGGAATGGTGAGGACCAGGAAACCCAGAGAGTCTACGAAACATCCGCCTATTAGATAGATCAGAAGGACTATGGCCAGGATTACATAACGCGAAACCGGCAGAGAGGCTGCGAAATGCGCGACGCTGAACGGTAGTCTAGTAATCGCCAGGAACCTGCCGAAGATGATGGCTCCTGTTACCAGGAAGAATACCATGCTAGATATCTTGAGAGTATCCCTTATGGAATCAATGAGGCCCTTCCACTTTAACCTACCCGTTGGAACAGTAACCAGAAGGGTGAAAAAAACGCCAACGGCGCCCGCCTCTGTGGGCGTAAAAAAGCCCGCATACAGACCGCCTATCACTACTACGAAGATAGCCACAGCCTCAATGATGCCGCCCAGGGACAGCATCTTTTCCTTGAAGGTAGTCTTGGGACCTGCAGGACCCAATTCCGGTTTTATTCTGCACAAAAGCCATATGGTGAACACAAAGAGTATCCCTAGAACCACAGCAGGTAATATACCACCAAGAAAAAGTTTGATAATGGATTGCTGGGTCTGAAGGCCAATAATTATCAGCACCACACTGGGTGGCATGACTGTCCCCAGTGTTCCACCTGTCACAACTGTGCCGCTGCTGAGAAGCGTACTGTAGCCGTATTTTTTCATCTGTGGAAGTGCTACGGTACCCATGGTGGCGGCTGTGGCAGTATTTGACCCGCATATGGCAGCGAAAAGTTCATCAGCCCCAATGGTGGCAATGGCCAAGCCTCCGCGCCAGTGCCCGAACCATTTATATGCTGCGTCATATAACCTCTCCGCAATTCCGGAGTTAAAAGCAAGGTAGCCGAGAAATATAAACAGTGGGACAACCGTGAGGCCATACTTGGAAAAGGTGACCCAAACATCGGTGCCAACCATGGTCACAGCAGCATTAAATGAAACAACATACCAGAAGCCCGCAAAGCCCACTATGCCCATGGCAAAACCTACTGGCATGCCCAATACAAAGAGCACGAGGAGGAGGAGGACAATTCCAATTATTCCAACTACAGTCGGGCTCACTTTGTTCCCTCCCTTCCCACCAGCGAGTTAAGAAGGTGCACAATAAAAACAAAGGCCAGCGCAAAACACCCCACCGCTACTGCATATGTAAAAGGATAGTAAATAATTCTTAACGTCTCTGTCACCTCACCCGTCCTCCACAGATTGGTAGCATACCTCCATATCTGCCAGCCTACTATTATGAAGAAGACTGCGCAGATCGCACAATTAATAGCATTCAACACTGCCCGAACCCGTGGCGGGAATCCCAGCACAACTATGTCTACAGCAATGTGCCCTTTCTTTGTCTGTGTATAACCGAGAGCAAAGGCGGTCACCACTGCTCCAAAATACCCCATAAGTTCAAATGTCCCACGGATCGGTAACCAAACCAGGCGGCAAAAGATATTGGCACATGTAAGGATAATCATAAATGCCAGCATGCACCCTGCCACCCACATCAGGACATCGTTTACCACTTTGTTAACTCTATTCAAAAACTCAACCATGAAAGCCTCTCACACAAACACCGGTCCAGGTCTCCTCGGTTATTAATATCCCAAACATTCAGGCCCACTCGATCCTAATCATAGGACAGGAATTCAGAAGTCACGGGTCAGAAGGAAAAGTAAAGCCCAGATAATGTTACCTCTTGTTATTCTCGGTCCTGGCTTCTTTATTCTGGTTAGGGCTGCTGGAGGAATTCCAGCAGCCCTGAGAGCAAGCGACTTTTATTTGCCCTCATACATTCTGGTAAAGGCCTTTATGTCTCGAACAATGGCTTGACCAGGTATCCCTTTTGCCTCAGCAGAACTGATCCATTTATTCCTGATTGGATCAAGCAGCTTATCCCACTTTGCCTTTTCTGCCTCACTGAGTTCTATTACTTTCACACCCTGCGTCTTCGTGGACCAGTCCATGGACTTCCGAACGTGTGTATCATTGTATACCCCTGTCCATGCGGCCTGTTGGGTTCCCAAGTCTTCGAAAATCTGTTTCACATCATCTGGTAAGGAGTTCCACTTACCCTTGTTCATTACCACGGCAAATGGATATATTACTGAGTTGGTCATCGTAACATACTTGCACATCTCAGCGAATTTGAAGTCCTTCATAACATCCAGCGAAGAGAACAGTCCCTTGACAACGCCCTTCTCCAACGCCTCAGGAGTTGATGGCATGGGCATACCTACGGGATTGGCACCCCAGGCCTTCAGAATTTGAGCAGCTCCCCCCGAAGCACGCAGGTTAACCCCTTTAATGTCCTCAAGGGTACGAATGGGAATCTTTGACATAATATTTGAGGGAGCAGTGGTAAACATGGTCAGCACTTTCACCTTGGAAAATGCCGCTGGCTTATATCTCTTGTACAGATCCCACAACACCAAGCTGCCTACCAGAGCGTTTGGAATGCCCAGGGGAAGACTTGTTGCATTGGTGATGACAAAGCGGCCTGGTTGATATGCCATACATAAACATCCTATGTCAGCCTGACCCGCAATTATACCATCCATCATATTCTTGGCCCCGAGAAGTGTCCCGCCCGGGAAGGTCTGCACAAGCACCTTGCCGTTTGTGCGCCTCTCTACTTCCTTTTTCCACCGCTCCATCTGAACACATGGGAAGGTTGGAGCAGGTGGGAAATTCGCATAGGTCAGCTTGATGGGACCTGCACTGGCTATTCCAGGAACCATTCCCACCATGACAATCATTGCAACAAAAACTACAGACAATATCACTGCTACCTTTTTCATAGTATAACCTCCTTAAGGAATCAATAATGGTTCGTCAGTCTTTCTGCATCCCTCAGTGTAGCTTCCACCCCCTTTCATCATAAAACTTTAGCGAATATTCCATTTTTTCCTCAATATGTGTTTCTTCACCTTTCCTAACGTCGTCCGCGGAAATGATGGTACGAATGATACCCTTCTGGGCAGTTTGTAACGAGCCAACTTTCCATCACAAAAACCTATTATGTCATCAGGGCTAATATCGTAACCCTTTTTTCTGATTATGAAAGCATGGCCCACCTCACCCCATTTTTCATCAGGGACTCCTATTACAGCAACATCCTCCACCCCAGGATGTTCCCTTATAACCTTTTCCACTTCAGCAGGGTAAACATTCTCTCCTCCCGATATGTACATATCTTTCGCCCGATCAACAAGATAAAAATACCCATCTTCGTCCATACGGGCCAGATCACCGGTGCGAAGCCAGCCGTTACGAATAGTCTCCCTGGTTTTCTCAGGATCCTGCCAGTATTCTGTCATCATTATGGACCCCCTGACGACAATTTCTCCCACCTCACCGGGTCTTACACTCCTGCCTCCGGGGTCCACAAGATCCACCTCAGCATGGAAAACAGGCCTTCCAACAGTTCCGGGCTTTGCTAGGGAATCCTCTTCCGATGCCCATAGCAGTATGGATGTCTCAGTCTGGCCCATTATTTGGCGCACAGGAAATCCCGCATTCTTGCAGTTTATGAGGAGTTCATGGGTCGTCTTTTCTCCTCCGATAGCACACACCTTCAGGGAGGATATATCTCGCCGTTGGTCATCGGGCAAGTTGAGCAGCGCCTTGTATATAGTGGGCACGCCCAGAAACTTGGTAACCCTGTAGCGCGCGATATCAAAGTATGTCTTCTCGGCGTCAAAGCGCTTATGAACTACCATAGTAGCCCCTTTATAAATACACGGGGAGGCCTGAATAAACAGGCCACCGGAATGAAAAAGGGGCAAAATGATCAGCATTGTGTCATCAAAGCTCAATTTGAAAAATATATCTGCATTCAGACAATTGAAAAAAGTTTTTCTGTGGGACAATACGGCCCCTTTTGGCTCACCTGTTGTGCCTGAAGTATACATGATCACCTGGGCCTCTTCCGGGTTACTAGGTCCAGTGGAAGCAGTCAAAAAAGGCTCTTTTCCGTCAAACGCGCCTACTTCATAATGGTAGCCCAGTGCGCCGGGTCTTGTGCTCTCATCTCCAATTACCGCAATGATTATCGGTGGCAAGTAATTTTCGAACTCAAGATGGGTAAGAGCAGGAGCAAAATTAGAACTGAAAATAAACACCCTAGGCCTGCAGTTTCTGATCGTGTAATCCACTTCATTTGCCGAAAGCCTAAAATTAATGGGGACAAACATTGCTCCCAGCCGGGAGCAAGCCAAATAGATTTCCAAAAACTCGGGGCAATTGCTCAGCATCACTGCAACTCTGTCGCCTTTCTCAATCCCTATGGATTGAAGCCAAGAGGCAACAGCATTTAACCTGCGGTGAAGCCCGTGATAGGTTATCGTAGTATCTTCAAATATTATGGCCGGCTTGGATGGATGCAGCTCACTCCAGCGCCTCACCCACCAACCCGCATTCATGGAATTGACCATCATTGTCAGCTCAAATAGAAGAGAAAAGTTGACATATGGAAAGAACTTCTATATTTTCTGGCGAGTTGTATACAGTATACAATGCATCTTGTCAACAATATCTTGGAATATGCCCCTTGATTAAGGCCCTCAGAGCTAGTATGAAATGGTATTTAGTATTTACCGTTGGACCCGGAATCTTTGAAAAGGGCTTATTATGCTTTTTCAGGTCATCTTCAGTGGGCTAGCAACCGGAAGCATTTATGCTCTTGTCGCCCTGGGTCTTGCCCTCATTTACAACACTACTGAGCATGTCAACTTTGCCCAGGGCGAAATGTCCATGATCTGCGCATTCATTGGATTTACTTTTTTCAAACTGCTCGGAGTGTCTTTACTGTGGGCCTTTATTTTCACTCTTGCGAGTTCTATTTTCCTCGGCATCATAACAGAAAGACTCGTTATCCACCCGGCCATGCGCGCACCGCACTTTAACGTTTTTATTATAACCTTAGGTCTTTCCATAGTAATGAAAAGTATAGCAGGTTTTGTCTGGGGGCACGATGATTATCCCTACCCCACCATATTTCCAGACAAGACCATCTCTTTGTTTGGTGCCACCATAGACCTGCCCAGCATAGGGATCATAATCTGCACCATTGTGGTTATGCTGATCCTTTTTCTTTTCTTTAAGTTCACCCGCTATGGAGTTGCCATGAGGGCCGTCAGCGAGAGTCAGAGTGCAGCTCTTCTCATGGGCATAAATGTGAAAAGATCATTCTCTCTCACGTGGATAATCAGTTACCTGGTGGCTGCGGTGGCAGGATTGCTAATGGCCCCTATTGTATTTTTGAGCTCTCGCATGGGCATAGTTGTAATAAACGGGTTTGCGGCCGCAATCTTGGGAGGATGGGGAAGTATACCAGGGGCCATAATCGGCGGCATGCTATTGGGAATCCTGGATAATATTGCTCCCTTATATCTACCTGCTCAGGTAAAGGACATGATCCCATTCATGGTCATATTTGCGGTACTGGTAGTTAGACCCAAAGGCATCATGGGGATAGAGAAGTTCACTAAAGTATAAAGGCTCTGTCATATGGAAAGACGCAAAACCTCCCTCTATGTTGTGCTTGCCTTGGGCCTAGTGCTGGCAATTGCACTTCCGTTTTTCTTGGGGACATTTGTTATATTCCTCATAAGTCTGCTGGCCATCTACTCTCTGGTTTCCATTGGGCTGAATTTGTTGATGGGTTACACCGGACAAATCTCAGCTGGCCATGCTGGCTTCCTTGCCATTGGAGCGTATTTTACAGCCATTTTGGGCACCAGAGCCGAGTGGATGCCTTGTATAGTGGTTCTCTTACTGGCAGGGCTCTTCACTGGCGCAATAGGATTTCTGCTGGGGATACCTGTGCTCAGACTGAAGGGCTTCTATATTGCGATGGCAACTTTAGCCTTTGGAGTGGTAGTCAGTGATATAATTTTGCATTGGGCATCTTTAACTGGAGGAGATGATGGGCTGGGAGTACCTGCTGCCAGCATAGCAGCCCTTACTTTCGACACTCCCCAAAAACTGTACTACCTGATAATATCTGTTACAATCTTACTGACGGTCCTCGCTAATAACCTCGTAAGGGGATATATTGGACGGGCGTTTGTGGCTTTGCGGGAAAGCGAGGTAGCAGCTCAAACAATAGGAGTAGATATTGCCAAATACAAGACAATCGCATTTGCCATAAGTGCCTTTTACACCGGAGTTGCCGGGGGACTGTTTGCTTACCTTATAACCTACTTATCTCCTGACGCTTTCACGCTGGAGCTATCCATCGACTTCATAGCCATGATTGTAATTGGAGGTCTTGGCTCCATCTCCGGTTCAATTATAGGGGCAGTGATATTGACTGGAATGCAACAGACATTAGCCGGACTGCAAGATCTACAGGTATTCATCTTTGGCCTCGCGCTTATTGTCTTTATGATTCTTATGCCCCGGGGAATAACAGGGATGCTGGGCGCGGTAAAGCAAAGATATTTCCGTACTTAGCCTCTCCAATCACAAATGGGCAAAAGGGGGTGAGAAAATCTTTATTGAGCAACGGGAACATTGCAGACCCAAAGAAAGGAGGGAAAACATGGGTAACAAAGTGTTCAAAATTATAGTAATGGCTATGGCTCTTGTAGGTATCTTGACCCTGTCACCAATACTCTCATCGGCCGAGGTGGGGGTCACTGACACATCAGTGCTCGTGGGTTGTTCCAACAGCTTCTCGGGACCCCTTGTCTACCCTGGCACGCAACTGGTTAACTACGGGCTGGAGGTCTATTTTAAGTACATAAATGAGCAGGGAGGCATCCATGGGAGGAAAATTTTAAGAAAGTACTATGATGATGCCTACAAGCCCCAGAATGCCGTGGCAAACACCAGAAGGCTTGTAGAAAGCGATAAGGTATTCGCTATCCTTTGCTCACAGGGAACTTCTCCAGTCATGGCAACGGTCAAGTACCTTACCCAGAAAAAGGTTCCTCTCTTGTTTCCTTATCAGGGTGTGCCAATAAAAGGAGTGAAAACTATATTCACCTCCTTTGTTCCGTATCCCACACAGGCCGAAATTGTGGTCACATGGCTTGTAAAGAAAAAGGGATTCAAAAGAATCGGTATGTTGTACCAGGACGATAAGTA
>JALVSJ010000430.1 GCA_027024445.1 Desulfobacterales bacterium | reverse complement strand
ACCTTGGCAGGCGCTGATCTGCGCCAGAACCTGGCGAGCCGCAGATGCCCCTTCAAGCTCTTCTCTGACAATCGCCCATTTAATATGATAATTGGTATCTCCCGGAGCCTGCATTGGGAAAAGAGTCCCGGCCATAGCTCTGTTTCAAGGACTACCACGAGCTTGGGAGCGACCGCATCCAATGTCCTCCCGATTATCAATGGCATATCAAAGGGGAAATAACCTGATCTGTTGGCGGCACTTCGTTTCGCCAAGTTTGCTTTGAATAGGGAATTTAGGTAGATTTCCAGCCCTTGACTGGTGGAACATGTGACAAATATTTCAGTATTTCTTTCCTGGTTGAGCTTTTCTGTGAGCTGACAGGCAAGGTATGCTTCTCCTGCAGATGAGGCCTGTATCCATAAATCAGATTTCCGAAGATGCCCTGATAGGGATAGCCTTTCCTTCCAGCCTTCTCTCAACCTTGATGAACAGGCCAAAAAAGGCAATGCAACTGCCCAAGCTAAGTTATATGCCATCAAAAACATCCCTAGAATCACCTGCGTACAACGTACATCCCACCAGTCTCCTCACCCCCTTTTACTGTGAAAACACCAAATATGCAAATAAGTAATTCTGCAAGGTTGGACAACTCTCGTTTACAAGACGAGGGATTCAAAGATGTTGAGTAACACCAAATGGACCTGGGCTAGATCTGGAAGCCATGCCGGACTTGATCCGGCATCCAGCTCAGCGGCAGGAATGACAAGTCGCTCCGCGACAACGTGAATTTTTCTTTGCCTAGAGGCGAGGGGTTTCCCCCTGCGCGATTGCTTATCTGTCCTTCCTGCAGTTAGGTATCCCCAAAATATACAACAATGCTGTGAATTGAGAGTGTTCTATTATATTTATGATTTTATTTGCTATGTTTGCATCCACTGCTGCTAACATCACATCCTAAATTTGCTGGCTGAGGATATTATAGATACTCTTCCTGCAAATCCCTAACTTCTCGGCGATTTCCTTTCGCTTAAATCCCCTTGCAACCAACTGCTCTATGAGATATCTCTTTGCTCTCCTAGTCTCAGGGCTCGAAGGCTTATCAGCCCCCTTTATCTCATCAATCTTCTTTTCGATCGCGGGCATACTTTCTAGTTCTATATCCAGACCTGCCAGTGCCCTCTTACTCTTCCCAATTCGCTCTAAAAGCCATGGGAACGAGGAAACCAGTTTGAAGTGAAAGGTCTCAATCGCTTCGGGATCTTCAAGGGCCTCCCCAGATTCAATTACTGCGCCTCTTCTGAGCAGCTCGGCGTATTTCTGCCTCGCTATTCTGCCTTTCCCGGGCCCCGCTTCTGGAAGCACTCCCAATACATAATCGGGGTCTACGAACGATTTCGTCTTGGTCTTCCTTAGATAAAGATTTACAGAAGACCATCGATAGTCTGCAGGATCCCTTGCCAGCTCCGCGCGAACAGGATTAAGGTGAATATACAGCGATACAGCAAGAAGATAGGAATCATCAAGGACTGTGGCCTGCCTAAAGGGACCTGCCAACAGATGGCCTTTCCGCTCGTATTTCTTGTTGAACCTGAGGGCATATCTTGAAAATAGATTCTTCATGGATTCAGAGAGGTTTTCCTCTGAGGGGGAAAGAAGAAAATGGAAGTGATTTGGCATCATGCAAAAGGCATACATCTTTACTTGATGATTGCGGCAGATATCCTTCATGAGCGCGAGCATTGCCATGTAATCATCTTTTTCAACGAAAAGGGGCTCTTTGCCCGCCGCCCGTTGCGTGACGTGGTAGACCAGGTCTGGAACATTTAACTTATTGCGAGCTCGGAAAAATCTATTTATTTTGCCTTGCTTAATTAGCTCGATCGGATCCATACCTCACACCTCGTCCAAATTCCCCTGTTACGATACTGCCGGATACCTGGCGTCTATTCGAACTGACCTTTATCTTGAAACGGTTCTAAAAGTCAAGCGCTTTTACCCATATGGCGTTTGACGATATATGGGTAAAAACTAGGTAACTTTTTCTTCTTATTGGGTAACTATGGATGGGACGAAGGCGAATTAGGAGCCAATTTGGAGGCAGGCTTACCCAAAATTGCTTCGATGCGAAATGGGTAAGACACGGTGGATTTGAAAAGCTAAGATGACACTCTACTCACTTTTCACCTGCCTTGCCTCCGCCATTGCCTTGGCATCTATATGGTAGCATTGTAATGCTTCCATGACTCCTTACAACAAGGAGATAAGAAAATGCTAGCGAAGATAACATCGAAAAACCAGATCACCATACCCAAGAAAATAATGGAACAGCTTCCAGACGTGAAGTATTTTGACGTAGAACTACAGAATGGGGTTGTTCTTCTCAAGCCATTGAGAGTCTACGAGACCGATTTGGCCAAGATAAGGGAAAAGGTCAAAAAACTCAGGCTCATTGAAAATTCGGTTGCAGAGGCGGTCAAGTGGGCCCGAAGAAAATAACGCGAGTTATTATTGACACAAATGTGGTTATTTCGGGCCTTTTGTTCGGTGGTACACCAGGTGAAGTTGTAACCCTTTGGCAGTCTGGGAAAATCCTGCCGATTGCATCTCAGCAAATAATACAAGAATACCTGAGCGTTTTAGCCTATCCCAAGTTCGATTTGACCGAACGTGAAATAAGTTTTCTGATGTATCATGAGATATTACCGCACTTTGAAATTATCAAGGTCATCCCAAGGCGTGTTTCAATTGTCCAGAACGATCCTTCAGACGACAAATTCATTTTCTGTGCTTTACCTGCCAAAGCCCATACTATTATCTCGGGAGACCGAAACCTTTTAGCATTAGGCCCCTACCAAGGAATAGAGATTCTCAGCCCTTCAAACTTTCTCGCCAAGTACCGGAGCTAGGCGAAATATTGAGTACACGGGCAATGTCTTCATACCTAAAATATGGTCTCTCAATTTTGCGAAGCTTTAATGCTTTCATAGGGGATAGGATATTAACATTTTTGTTAATTTGGTGTACTTGCCTTTTTGAAAATTGCAATAACTTCCCCTGGTCGCAATCAGAGTTAAAGCCTTTCGAGTTAGTCCCGTTCTATTGTACCTGCTGTCCAAGAACCTCATGAATAGAGATTTTTCACAGCTCCCTCCGTGCCTAGGATACACCCGATGCTACCCTGCATTTTCATTCGCATGGTCCCCTGCTCTTTGGTTGATCGCATAGAAGCAACAGGTAGCCTCAACCCAGCTATGAGGATGCCTAGCTCAAACGCATATATACCGAATGCGTGACCGGTAATTTAATGGCCTTTTCAACAGCCTCGCGGCGCCGTATGGGTAGAGATATTATTGAATATTGAGACTTGACATCCGGATTTTCAAGGAATATCATGACGAAATGTTTATCCCAAGGAAGCGCTTACAAGCTCGAATTATACATGGGCTGGAGCACAATCCGGGTGTTGTGCTCCTCGGCCCGAGACAGTGTGGAA
>JALVSJ010000429.1 GCA_027024445.1 Desulfobacterales bacterium | reverse complement strand
CTCCTATCCTGGGGTTGAACAGGGATATCTCATATAAACTGCTCAGAAAAAAGATCACCAATGCCGTCAAATCAGGGGCACATGTATTATGTGTTGCATGTCCCTTCTGCCAACTCCAATTTGACAGCACCCAGGAAATCCTGGTGAGGGAGGGACATATTGAAAGGCCTCTTCCCTGCATTCTGTACACCCAACTCCTTGGGCTCTCCCTTGGCCTTGAAGAACGAGTGTTGGGAATCGAAAAGAACAAGATAGAGCTCTCCTGGATACACGACTACATTCAGAAGGCCATCTCTGCTTGAGCCCCTATCCCTGGACCTGAAACCTTATGCAATGACCTCGGCATGTTCCCTCACTATGCCGTAATGTACGGAAGCAATGAATAAGTACCCCTCGCCGGGCAGGAGCCGGGGGTTAGCTTCACGCCCGTGACCTCAATCTCGACCTGGGCGGGAATTACTTGTAGGCTTGGCATCGGTGCACTTGCGAGGTGTGAGTTTGGTTACCCGGCATTTTGCCGAAGCTCTACGCAGCGTGCGCCTTTTCTCTTTCTGCCTTTCAGACCAATCCTGGAATCAGGGCGAAGTTCCTCACAATCTCGTGACGATAACATGTAAGCTTCCCTGTCCGTTCGACATACCAGAAAGACATACTCGCTCCGTCGAGCCATAGGGTGTCGAACCCTGTTACATCAATCAAGAGACTAGTTCTGAATTCGGCGTTAGGTCGCAACTCCTAAGAAATGTCTCCTTGCCCATAGAGAGCGTGTGGGAGAGTTATACAACAACGCCAATCTCAAATTTGAATATCAAAATATTCAATTTTTCCCGACTGATAACGGATAGCGCTTTTGGAGGAATACAACTCCTTGCCTTGCGCATCTTTGATCTGGACATAAAGTTCAGGCGCTTTCTCCCCTTTCTCCTCGAAATCGCGGATGTGATATACCACCACGAAATCGCCGAACTCGTTGGTCATGGTTTCGCCAAGCAGATCGTCATACTTCCGACCTTTGTCAAAAAGCCGCACCTTCAGCCCTGCCAGCGGTTGACCCTTGGCGTCACAGACATGGCCGAATACGGCCCATTCATAGGGTTTGACATGTGGAAAACGCTTCAGCCTGGCAGCCGTATCCAAGGCGATCTTTTGTATTTTTTCGGCCCTGGTCTGCATTTCCTTCAAGGTCTGAACCCTTGGATGACCCTCTCCCAAACCGGATTCAAGTCGTTTGGCAACACGGGCCAGCCTTTCTGCCCGGCGCACCTGCAACACTCCCAAAGATTGCAACCCTTCCACCCTTGCCTGCGACATCTGTTGACACAGGGTATTTAAAGATTGCCGTAGAGCAGAAAGTATAACTCTCTCATTTTGTTTTTTCACCATGCTTTTACTCCCAATTGGTCGCCTATTGCTGTTTATTTACACCTATGCCCTGACAAAACCCCTATCTCCTATCCAGCAATCTGCAAAGCCAATCGATCATCACCTGATTATCGTGCTCCACACGATTTACAGCGTCACACATCATGCAATGGGTGGCTTGGTTGCCAGTGCTACTTAAATAGATGCCTTTGCAAAATGCTGAGGCTACTAAATAGTTCGAACCATAAGGATGCTCGGTAAAGCGATTGTCCGTAACCCGCAGTGTAGGGGCTAGTGAACCCACATTGAGCAATACTCCGATCTCGGGAGTTGGGGTTGTGTCCTTGATCGGGCCCATCGGGACCAGGGCCGCGATCTGATTTTGCCCGATCAACACGTCATCAAGTGAAACAATTGCCGTCCCAAGGGCCGACCTTTCCAAGGTTTCTGCCGTTTCCAACCGCACTTGATTCGCCTGAAAACATACCGGTCCATCAGGCCACTGGATTTCGACCACCGGGGCCATTACCACGGGAGATGAGAATGACCGGATCCTCATCATTGGCGTGAACCCACCCGGCAGGACACCTCTCCGGCTGAGACCCCAATCAACAACGGTGACGCATTTGCCCAATTGGCCGATCCGATCCATACCGGTTTCTTCTTCACCCTGAACGGAAGGTTGGACGTATATTCCGCCGCTGATCAGACTGTTTCCCCGAATCTGCATGCCACCAGCACCCATCAGAATCAAAGCCTGGCCCTTGGGTGTGGAGATGACATTGTCGGCAATTACCGCTGCAGGTGTTTCCCTGTGGAAACCGACCTCAGAACCCGCTACCTGAAAATCCCCGCCGAATGCCCCCCTTACTACCAGACCAGCCTGGAATCCCCGATAACCGTCCTTATTGACCGCTGGAGAACCATTGCCCAGGAGACGATTGCGGCTTACCTCGAGACCAAGGCATTGATGCACAAAGATGCCCACAGCGGGTCCCCGGGGGCCATTGTCGGTAATGAGGTTATCGTGGATCCGAAGCGCAGTGACATGGCGCAGAACAATGCCACCCACAGCCGCCGGATCAAAACTACGCACAACCCCTTCCATGCCACACGAATCGATCCGGTTGTGGGCGATGATGATCTCCTCCAGTTCCCCTAGCTCAAGGTTCTCCTCTATTTGAAACAGGGTAGCGATGCCACTGTTGGCCATTGCGTGTATATGGTTATTCACGATGGTCACTTGTCCGACCCCTGCCGCCTGGTTGGTGAGCCCTTCCCCTTTGGACACACCACCGAGGCTCACACCAGCCCCCCATCCCCGACAAATTTCGTTTCCTTCAATAGTGATGCCGGACGAAGCATCGCGCACCCATACCCCGCCTCCAGTAATATAATTTCCCTGGATAGCCGAGTCAGCGGCCTGGAGAGAAATAGCAGGAAAACCGAGGAATACTGATTCCCGGATACGGACCCCACGGCTCCCGTGAATCTCCAGGGCCGCTCCATGGGGCCTCACATATTGCGTTTTCTCAAATGCCTCCCCGAGCGGAACCGCAGCCAAGGGAGCATGTTTTAAAACCGGAGCATATCTGGTTGGTGTGATCATCAACCGGCCGTTGGTTCCGGCTTCTGTGGCCGCCGTAAGGTCGAAGTGCGGCCGTAATGCTATCCTGGTATTAGAGATTGAACAGTTTTGCAGCTCAATATCGTAGCACTTCTCAATGCGCACCGCTGTTCCTTCAGTGGAAGCACGGATGACGAGATTTTCGAGGAAAACCTCTCTGGCCCCCTTGATCTCGAAAACAGTTCGAGCGTTCACTCCTACGATCTGAGCCTGGCTCCCGCAACCCCGGATGTGGAGATGTGACCGCCCGATCACGACGGGTTCTTTTAATCGATGCTCACCCGGCAAAAGGCAGATGATCAAGCCTCGCCGCTGGGGATGCGCTTTGATCGCCTCTTTGAGGTCCTGGAAATCTCCTATGCTGTGGACGCCGTCTCCCACCGTGACCATACAGCAATGGCGTCCTCCACCGGGAAGTTCCGTCAGGGGAGGAAAAATCGCGCGGCAATCATTCAGCGACCATTGGCCATCTACCAATTTCCCAATCGCCAGG
>JALVSJ010000428.1 GCA_027024445.1 Desulfobacterales bacterium | reverse complement strand
CCATCGTGCCCCCCTTTGACAGCATGGAATGCGAAATAGGGGACAGCGTCTCCATTGACGGCGTGTGCCTGACCATCACGGACATAAAGCAGGACGCCATAGTCATGGATGTTTCCGAGGAGAGCATTTCCCGGACCACCTTGGGGATCTTGAGGCAGGGCAAGAGGGTAAATGTGGAGAGGGCCCTCAAGCTATCGGACAGACTTGGTGGGCACCTGGTGCTCGGCCATGTTGACGGCGTCGGTAAGATTGTACGCAAACAGCCGAGGCAGAGGTCATGGACCATCAGGGTATCGATGGCCTCTGGGTTGACCAGATATACCGTAGAGAAAGGGTCTATTGCTATTGATGGCATAAGCCTCACAATCAACAAGTGCTTTGCTGATGCGGTTGAGGCCAATGTTATACCCAAGACTGCCCAGTCAACCACTCTCTTGAGCAAAGGGGTGGGCGACGAGGTGAACATTGAGACAGACCTGATAGGCAAATATATTGAGCGCCTGATGGGACAGAGGAGTAGTTCTCGCCAGGCCTCAGCCTCTAGCGGGCTTGATGGCAATATATTGAAAAACCTGGGATTTGGTGAATGAAATGCCAATTGCGAAGATAGAAGATGTCTTGGAAGACCTGCGGCAGGGAAAAATGATCATCCTTGTGGATGACGAAAACCGCGAGAATGAGGGTGATCTTACAATAGCTGCAGAAAAGGTGACTCCTGAGGCCATCAATTTTATGGCCAAATATGGTAGGGGACTCATATGCCTCGCTTTGGCGCCCGAGATTGTGGATAGGCTTCAACTTGCCCCGATGGTCTATGATAATCGCTCTCCTTACAAAACCGCTTTTACGGTATCAATAGAGGCACGTCATGGCGTGACCACGGGAATCTCGGCTGCTGACAGGGCGCATACTATTCTTACGGCGATTGCCGATGACGCAAAACCCGAGGACCTGGTGCAGCCGGGACACGTGTTTCCGCTCAGAGCCCGTAGGGGTGGAGTGCTCTTCAGGACAGGCCAGACCGAGGGGTCTGTGGACCTGGCCAGACTGGCAGGACTAAAGCCAGCAGCAGTCATCTGTGAGATAATGAAAGACGATGGCACAATGGCGAGGTTGCCGGATCTCGAAAAGTTTGCCGACGAACATGGCCTCAAGATCGCCACTGTGGCTGATATTATCGCATACAGGATGCGGACGGAGTCATTTGTCCACAAGGCCGCCGAAACTGTGTTACCCACTCCTTTTGGGGAGTTTAAGGCTATAGCTTTTGTGAATGACATAGACGACTACGAGCACTTGGCCCTTGTAAAAGGGGAAATCACGCCAGACAAGGACGTACTGGTCAGGGTCCACTCCCAGTGTCTTACAGGGGATGTTTTCGGTTCCTACCGATGTGATTGTGGGGAGCAGTTGAGAGCGGCTATGGAGATGATACAACGAGAAGGTCTTGGTGTGCTGTTATACCTGCAACAGGAAGGCAGGGGGATAGGTTTGGCAAACAAGCTCAAGGCCTATGCTTTACAGGACAAAGGGCTAGACACTGTGGAGGCAAATGAAGAATTGGGCTTTGAAGCAGATCTGCGGGATTACGGAGTAGGGGCTCAGATACTCGTAGCCTTGGGGGTGAGGAAAATGAAGCTCCTTACAAACAATCCCAAGAAGATTGTGGGCCTTGAGGGATATGGACTAAAGGTCACCGGAAGGGTGCCCATAGAAATTGAACCACGGCCCGAAAACATGAGATATCTGATCACCAAATGTCAAAAACTGGGACACTTAATGGAGACATTGCAGGAAAATAAGACAGAAGAATAAAGGGGGTAAATATGCCCAGGACAACAGAAGGGCGACTGGATGCCCGAGATTTTCGGTTTGCGGTCGTAGTCAGTAGGTTCAACGACTTTGTCAGCTCTAGGCTCGTAGAAGGTGCCATGGATGCATTAGTGCGCCATGGAGCCCAGGAGGAACAAGTCCATTTGGTTAGAGTTCCTGGAGCCTTTGAGATTCCTTTGGTGGCAAAGAAGCTGGCCCAGAGTGGAGACTATGATGCTGTGATCTGCCTTGGTGCGGTTATTCGAGGCGCCACGCCTCACTTTGAGTATGTGGCGGCAGAGGTGTCCAAGGGCATAGCAAATGTGGCACTGGATACAGGCGTGCCTGTAACATTCGGGGTGTTGACTACTGACACGCTGGAACAAGCGGTGGAAAGGGCGGGTTCCAAGGCGGGAAATAAAGGGTTTGAAGCTGCTATGGCAGCCATTGAGATGGTCAATTTGTTTAGGGCCCTGTAATAGTTTTATTCCCTAAGTCTAATTTCTTGCGTGGAGAAAATTTAAAAGAGTGGGTTGGGGACTCTTGGCTGGTTTACAGCCTTTGCGGAATTCTACTTTAAGCTTACTTGATCAGGTGCTTTTTGAAAAACGGGAAGATGGGTAAAAGAAGACGTGCCAGAGAACTGGCAGTCCAAGTTCTTTTCCATATGGAGTACAACGGGGGCGAACCGGAAGAGGCCTTTGAACTGGTATGCACCCATTTTGAAGCGCCCGAATCTGTTCAGCCTTTTTCCAAAGACCTGGTTAAGGGAGTTATAGAGCATAAAGAGGAAGTTGACAGTAGGATACGCAGGGCCTCAAGGAACTGGAAACTTGAACGCATGTCCAGGGTAGACAGGTCGGTTTTAAGGCTTGCTACCTATGAGATTCTATTCAGGGATGATATCCCACCGAAAGTTTCCATCGACGAGGCAGTTGAGCTAGGAAAAAAATTTGGCTCCGATGATTCTGCAGCCTTTATAAATGGTATTCTGGATAATATTTACAATACTTGGATTGCAGAAAGGCGCGGCAGTGATGAGGGGCAAGTTGGTTAAGTGCAATGAGGCTAGACCTGAGGTTTACACCGCGGCCGCCCTTTTCCCTCTGGTGCGAGGCGGTGGTGGGTTTTGTTTATAAGGATTCGTTTATGACAGAAGAGGACATGGCCGGGGTCGACAAGAAGACCGCGGCCTATTTGCGATCCTTAAACAGAAGAGGTTTTTTTGGCGCGAATCAGGGCGAGACTCTTTTGCTTCCGGGTGAAGACAGACTGAAGGCAGACAAGGTTATATTGAAAGGATTGGGCCCAAAAGAAGAAATCACCCTGGAATCATTTCTCCAGCGCGCAACAGAGGCTGCGATGGCCCTGCGATGTCTTTCAGTTTGTAATTTTGTAGTGAGAATTCCCATGCTTTTTGGTTTGAACCAATACAGGGAACAACAGATCAAGAAAACAGTGGAATCTATGATTCCTCCGTTCCTGGCAGGGGAAAGAATTGAAGAAGAACCAGTGATCACAGCGGTATTCTCAGTGGAGCGTGCTGTCCTTGAAGATATTGCAGAGGTGGAAAGTTCATTGAAGGAATATTTCACGGACGTAGTTCCTTTTTCTTTGGTTACTGAAGCATCCTCAAAAGCGGAGGAGATCTAGATATTGTGGAAGGATGGAGGAAATGAAGTACCAACCGCAACTCATCGAATCAAAATGGCAACAGGAGTGGGAAAAGGAAAACCTATTCAGGGTCGCTGAAGATCCCGCTAAGGAAAAATACTATCTTTTGGAGATGTTCCCTTATCCATCGGGTAAGATCCACATGGGACACGTAAGGAATTACACGATAGGGGACGTGGTGGCTCGATATAAGCGAATGATTGGGAAGAACGTGCTCCACCCGATGGGGTGGGATGCATTCGGTCTGCCAGCAGAGAATGCCGCCATTGAGAACAATACCCATCCAGCCAAATGGACATATGACAATATTGCTGCAATGAAAAAGCAGTTGAAGCGCATGGGATTCAGCTATGACTGGCAGAGGGAATTTGCCACATGTGATCCAGAGTATTACAAATGGGAGCAGCTTGTTTTCATTAAGATGTACGAGAAGGGTCTGGCTTATAAGAAACGCACTTTTGTGAATTGGTGTGAAAAGTGCCAGAGCGTATTGGCTAATGAGCAGGTGGAGAATGGAAGGTGTTGGCGTCACACCGATCAGGAAGTGACCATAAAAGAGATGGATAGCTGGTTTCTAAAGATAACTGACTACGCAGAAGAAATTCTGGAGTATTGCGATAAGTTGCCTGGCTGGCCGGAGCGTGTTTTAGCCATGCAGCGCAACTGGATAGGCAAGAGCTACGGCGCCATAATCAAGTTCCCCCTTGTGGGTTCTGACGAGATAATAGAAGTGTTCACCACCAGACAGGATACGGTATTTGGGGCAACATTTCTTTGCTTTGCCCCGGAACACCCCATGCTCAAAGAGATCATAAAGGGTCTTCCACAGGAAAAAGACGTACTGGAGTTTATCGATAAGACCCTCAAGATGGATTCGTATATGAGGACTGCAGATTATACTGAGAAAGAAGGGGTCTTCACCGGCAGATATTGCCTCAATCCCGTTACAGGAGAGGAGATACCCATCTATGTTGCAAACTTTGTACTTTTTGACTATGGCACTGGCGCCATTATGGCGGTCCCAACCCATGATCAAAGGGACTTTGAGTTTGCCAAAAAATATGGGCTGCCTCTAAGGGTTGTAATTAAGCCACCGGAGCGAGACTTGGATGAGCAGACTATGACTGAGGCCTATGTGGAAGAAGGGATTTTGGTTAACTCAGGTCCTTTTAATGGCATGAGAAACCTGGAGGCACTCGATAAGATAGCCGAGTACCTTGAGTCAAAGGGAATGGGATACAAGACTGTAAATTATCGGCTTCGGGATTGGGGTATTTCAAGGCAGCGATATTGGGGAGCGCCTATCCCCATAGTCTATTGCGAGAAATGCGGAACGGTTCCTGTACCCGAAGAAGATCTGCCAGTAGTGTTACCTCTGGATCTTGATATGAGACCCAATGGTGGATCGCCCCTCCCCTTTGAGCCTTCATTTTATGAGACCACTTGTCCCAAGTGCAAAGGAAAGGCGAGACGCGAGACAGATACCATGGATACCTTTGTGGAATCTTCCTGGTATTTCATACGCTACGCCTGCCCTGATTATGACAAAGGCCCGATTGATCGGCAGAGGGCTGAGTATTGGATGCCTGTTGATCAATACATTGGTGGTATAGAACACGCCATCCTGCATCTACTTTACTCCAGGTTCTACACAAGGGTTTTGCGTGACCTGGGGTACATTTCAATAAGTGAACCTTTTACCAATTTGCTGACTCAGGGGATGGTATGCAAGGAGACACAGGAATGCCCGGAGCATGGCTATCTCTATCCTGAAGAGGTGACAGATGGCAAATGCAGTATTTGTGGCAGAGAAGTAATAATTGGCAACACGGTTAAGATGTCCAAGTCCAAGAAAAACGTAGTAGATCCCCAGAGTATGATCGATGCTTATGGAGCAGACACTGTGAGGATGTTTTGCCTGTTTGCCGCTCCTCCTGAAAAAGATCTAGAGTGGAGTGAGCAAGGAGTAGAAGGAGCCTATAGGTTTCTCAACCGCCTATGGCATCTGGTGGTGGACAACCTGGAGCACGTTCGCCTTGCAAAGTCTTACGACGGGAGGGAACCACTCCCCGAAGTCCTGAGGTCTTTGCATAGGAAGACCCATCAGACCATTAGAAAGGTCACCAATGATATTGAAAACCGATTCCACTTCAACACTGCAATAGCGGCAGTTATGGAATTGATAAATGAACTGAATCAGTTTCTCCATAGCGACCAAGAGAAAAATGAAACGGCGTGGACTGTGGTGCGCGAGGCAATTGAGACAGCCGTAGTTTTGCTAAGCCCGGTAGTCCCCCACATAACAGAAGAGCTTTGGCGGCTGTTGGGCCAAGAAAACTTCTTGCTCACCCAAGCCTGGCCCAAATATGATCCAAAGGCCTTGGAAGAAGAGAAACGACTTATTGTACTGCAGGTGAATGGGAAAGTAAGAAGCAGAATTGAGCTGCCAGCATCGTGCGGTGACAAAGAAATAGAGCAAGCGGCCCTTTCCGATGAAAGAGTAAAGAAGTTCATCGGCGATAAGAAGGTAAAAAAGGTTTACGTTGTAAAAAAGAAGCTGGTCAACGTGGTGGTATGATGAAAGACAGAGCTTTTCTCATTGCTCTATTGATGATCATTGGCACATGCCTGCTCACTGTCGGATGCGGATATCGCTTTAATCTTTCTGGCTCTTCCCTGAGGGGTGAATTACATTCGTTAGCAATACCTACTATTGCGAGCAGGACCACGATAGAGGGTTTGGAAGCCGACTTTACCAACATAATAAGAAAGGAATTCCTGTCCCATTCCACAATCCCACTGGTGTCCGTTAAAGAGGCCTCAGCCGTTCTGATGGGAAAAATAGAGAGAATCGAGACCTCCCCCTTGAGTTATGACATACAGAAGAATTCAGTAGGCGGAAAGACGGTTTCATACGAGCTTACAAATTTGCGGCGCATTAAAGTTAAGCTTACTATGAAAATGGTCAAAAGGAACACCGGGGAGGTCATCTGGGAAGAAAGGGGTATGGAAGAAAAGGCTTCGTATAGTGTAAGCAATGATCCTGTGGAGACCAATTTCAGAGAAAAGGCTGCCCTCAGGAAAATCGCCCAGCGGCTCGCTAAGAGGGTCTATTTAAAGACGGTGGATACCTTCTAATGAGCCAAGATCTGAGCCCCGAAGCGATACTGAAACACTTGGACAACTGTAAACTGGCTCCCTATTATCTTTTTTATGGGCCCAGTGAGTTCCTAAAAGAGACTGCTCTGGCAAAGCTCAAGGAAAAAGTTCTTGAGCCGGCTACTGCTGATCTGAATCTCCAGATCTTTTATGCTGATGAGGCTACGGCCGAAGACGTTATGGATGCTGCCAGATCCCTGCCTTTTATGGCAGAGACAAGGCTGATCATTGTAACAAGGACTGAGTCCTTCAGTAAGGCAGATCTGGAGAAGTTCCTCCCATATTTGGACAATCCAGTGCCTTCTACATGCCTGATCTTTGTGGCCAGAGATGCCAACTTCCGCCATCCCCTCTTTTCCCGAATTAGAAAAGAGCAGAGGGCAGTGGCATTCTTGCCTCTTAAGGAGAGCCGGGTAGTACCATGGCTTGTGGCTACAGCAAGAGACATGGGTGTAAGAATTTCGCCTGAGGCCTGCGCATACCTTCATCAAGTAGTGGGCAACAGCCTCATGGAATTGCATGGAGAGCTTGAAAAGCTTTCTATCCGATATGGCGCCAACTCAATAGGTGTTGATCAGGTGCGGGAAATGGCAACAAAGATAAGGGGTTACAGTGTGTTCGAGCTTATAGATAGCTTATCTGAAAAAGACTGCCAAAAGGCCCTAGAAGCATTGCATAAACTCCTGGAGCAGGGCGGAAAGAACTCTGCTCTATCTATTCTTGGGATGCTGAACCGACAATTCAGACTATTGTGGAAGGCAAAGTATATGAAGGCAAGGGGTGCACAAAGGGAGATTCCCAGGGCCCTTGGGATTCCCCCATTTTTGGCCAGAAAACTGATGACTCAGGTGGATAACTGGTCGGAGGCAGACCTTAAGAGGCTCCTTGAGAGCCTTTGTATGGTGGACTCGAGACTGAAGAGCGGCTCTCAAGAAGACATCTTACTGGACCATTTAATTATCACATTGTGCGAAGGCTAGGCAGAAGAGGAGGCTTGATTCACAAGGCGGTAAAGACGTGAAATCTTTCTGGCAGCAGTATTTCGGTGAATAACGCCCTTTGACGCCGTCTTTTGGATAATAGAAACGGCCTTTCTTAGCTTTTCCTGGGCCTCTTCCAGAGATTTTTCCGTCACAGCTGCCCTAACTTCTTTTGATATGGTTTTCACCCTGGTCCTGTAACTCTTGTTTCTGAGCCTTCTGACCTTGTTTTGCCTAGCTCTTTTGATAGCAGATTTGTGATTAGCCAATGTCGTGTCCTCCTGGTGTTAGATCGATAGATTTAAATAATCTGAAACTGGAGCGTCGTTCTCCATAAATATTCTATACTGCCATTTAGATTCCGAAATGTCAACATCATTACGGGACAAGAAAGGCAATACCTCGGTACCGGATTCAGAGGGGATTACCAGAGCGGCCGGAACTGTTGGGTTTTTCACGTTCCTAAGCCGAGTTCTTGGCCTTATTCGCGATATGGTCATAGCTGCGCTATTCGGCTCGGGTATGGTGGCGGACGCTTTTTTTGTTGCTTTCAGGATCCCAAACTTGCTCAGGAGGCTATTTGCCGAAGGGTCGCTCACCATTGCATTTATTCCAGTATTCACAGAATATCTGAACAGAAAGAGCAGGGCTGAGGCCCTTGAACTTGCCAGGGTGACCCTTACCATTTTATCCCTCATACTTGTATTGGTATCGATTACCGGCATACTTTTGGCGCCCTGGATTGTAAGAATACAGGCCTTTGGTTTTGGCGGCGCAGGGGCTAAATATGAGCTGACCGTGCTTCTTACGCGGATAACCTTCCCTTACATTTTACTTATCAGTATTGTGGCCTTTTTTATGGGGATACTAAATTCTCTCAAACATTTTGCCGCACCCGCCGCCGCACCAATACTCCTCAATGTGGGGATAATAGGAGGCGCGGTGCTCATATCGCCACACCTCAAAGAACCTATTGTTGGCGTAGCTATTGGCGTAATCATTGGAGGTATTTTGCAGGTCCTCCTGCAAGTGCCTTGGGCCAAAAGGGAAGGGATGTCCCTGCGCCCAAAGTGGAACCCCTCGCACCCGGCCCTGAGGCGTATAGGCGTACTCATGGTACCAGCTGTGTTCGGCTCTGCCGTTTATCAGTTGAACCAATTTATCGGCACATTACTGGCATCGTTTCTACCTGAAGGGAGCATCTCTTGGCTTTATTACGCAGACAGGATAGTGCAGTTTCCTCTGGGAATCTTTGGCATTGCCATAAGTACTGCGGCCCTGCCAACCCTGTCTGAACACATGGCCCTGGACAACATCTCAGAGTTCTCAAACACCTTGAATCATGCCTTAAGGATGGTTTTTTTTATTACGCTTCCCGCTCTAGTGGGCTTACTTGTCTTAGGGCAACCGATCGTAAAGCTCATCTACCAGAGGGGCGCATTCGATGTTTATGCAAGTTCCATGACCTACAAGGCCCTTGTCTTCTATGCAATAGGCCTCTGGGCATTTTCTGGAATCAGGGTCATGGTCTCGGCCTTTTACGCTATGCAAGATACCAAGACGCCCGTCATAGTTGCAGTTTGTGCGCTTGTTGCCAATCTGATTCTCAGCCTGCTTCTTATGGGTCCGATGAAACATGCTGGCCTCGCCCTCGCTTTATCTTGTGCCTCCGGCATCCAGTTTATCCTTTTGGTTTTCACCCTAAAACGTAAAGCGCCCCAGATATCTCTTGTGCCTGTGGTCAGTTCTGTCCTGAAGAGCTCTGCAGCCACTGTCGTGATGGGGTTATGCCTCTATCTAGTGAAGACCAACTGGGGTTCAACCTATATGGCAAAAAGCTCCGTGCATCTTCTCTTGGGGGTAGCAGCGTCGGTTATGGCGGGTGCATTACTTTACTTTATTGCTGCGAAGCTGGTGGGATGCACCGAAATGGGAGAGTTAATTGGAATACTGAGGGTGAGGAGCCATCGAATTCAATCAAGGAAGTTGAGGGCGGGAAAGTGAAGAGCCCTTTGGCATCAATAGATCTGGGCAGCTACACGGCGAGACTTCTTGTGGCAAGTCTGAGCAAAAATGGGCGATTGCGGCCTGTGGCGCGAAAGCGGCTCTATGTGCGGATTGGGGATGACCCCAGCCTAATGGAGTCAGGGTTTCTGAGTAGTGCTGCCCGATCGAGGGCCATAGGGGCATTAAAGACACTGGTCAATTACGCGAGAGGCCTTGGGGCTGGCAGCACATTCACTGTTGCCACGGGCGTACTCCGCAGTGCTTCCAACCGCGAAGATTTTTTTGAGGAAATAAAAAGGGAAGTAGGACTAGATGTAAGGCTGATCAGCGGGGCAGAAGAGGCACGGCTTACGGCCAGAGGAGCACTGGAGGCGCTGAAGAACATTAGGCCCCCATTGGTAGTTTTTGACCTTGGAGGCGGCAGCACGGAATTTGTTTCTATAGTTGATAAGGTGGCGTCCCAAGAGACCATTTCGTCTCTGCCTATTGGGGCTGCGGTGCTCACAAGACGGTTCTTGCTGCATGATCCTCCCGGGAACAAAGAACTGCAGATGTTGGAGAAAGAGATAAGAGAAATTCTTGCTAGTAGGTTGCTTGAGTTTGGCGATATGGGGAAAAAGTCCATTTCGCTCGTTGGTGCCGGAGGCACTGTCACGTCAATTGCTGCGATGGTTCGCAACCTTTCCCTTGGGGATATAAGCCCGGAGAGGCTCAACGG
>JALVSJ010000427.1 GCA_027024445.1 Desulfobacterales bacterium | reverse complement strand
ATCTTTAACCGTTCGGCACAGTGAACCAAGTGTCCATAACCCTGTTGTATTGAGTCTGGGTCCGGGTCCAAGTGGAATCCTTCCGTAAGTGGGCTTGATGCCGAAACATCCTGTGTAGCATGCCGGTATGCGGATGGAACCACCAGCATCTGATCCAGTGGCAATGGGCACCATTCCAGAGGCCACTGCCGCAGCGGACCCTCCGCTGGAGCCTCCGGGTGTGCGTTCTAAGTTCCATGGATTGCGGGTAGTACCAAACAGCCTATTTTTTGTAAAACCAGTAAAACCGAACTCAGGCGTATTAGTCTTGCCAAGCACTATGGCCCCGGCTTTCCTGAGGCGGGAGACCTGAATCGAGTCCTGCTTTGCAATGTTGTCTTTCAATGGTACTGAGCCATATGTTGTAGGCATGCCTTCAACATCTTCTAGATCTTTGACTCCTATAGGAATCCCTGCGAGGGGACCAGGATCTTTTCCGTGTGCTAAATCTTGCGCTATTGCTTTTGCCTCTGCCAAGGCCTGTTCGGCACTCAGGGCCACAAAGGCGTTAATTGCAGGATTTGCCTTCTCAATTCTTTCAAGACAGGATTGCACAAGGTCCACAGGTGAGAGATTTCCTTCGCGAATCAATTGAGACAGTTTATGGGCGGGCAGGTAAATGAGATCGTTCATTGGATCCTCTCTATTTGGTCGTCATTTCAGTGCAGGCTTATCCAAAACTCGTATCCGTTCACTTTTCAGAACATCAACATGTGGTATTGTTGCTACCGCCTCGCGGCATATTTCATCCATTTGCCTGGTCATATTAATACCGCGTAAAGAAAAGCCAGCCTGGAAAAGACCAACTGCCAATGAAATAGGGTCTAGAGCAACCCTAACGGTGTGATCCCTCCTAGTATCATTGAATCTCCACAGCAGTTCCCCGTTTTTGGTAGAATACATCTCCAACCTTAGTCCCACTGCCAATTGGGTGTAAAGAAAGGCATAGTAATAGTCAAAGTTCTTTACATAGCCAAAAATTACTGCATCCACTCCCAATAGTTGCCCCAGTTTGAGCACTGACATTGCCCTTGCTTGTTCAAAACCTTCGATTCCGTTTCTCCTTAGAATTTCGTCTACTTCATCAGGGTGAATCAGCCGAAATCGGCGCTGCGAAAGTTGCCCAAAAAAGGTGATCCGCATTTCTGACGCAAGGAGTTCAGGGGTTATTTTTTTCTTGTGCCATAGGGTGGCGAGGAGTTTCTGGCTGCCTTCAATGCGGCCTTCTCCCACAAGGCTCTTAAAGGGCAAAACACCTATACTTTTGGGTGGTGACTTTCGCAAGTCAGGGTGAACGAACAGTCGTCCAAAGGGATCCAGCTCATAGACCCTATCTATGATGGTCTTGCTCTTGCGCGGGGCACACCCTCCGGGAAGAGTACCCAGTATAAGAAGAAGGCACATGATCCAAGGAATGGGACACCAACCGATTAACCTTAAGAGTATGTTTGCAAAAAGTGGGACCGACAAATCAAAGCGCATTTTTATTTGTAGCGTCAAGGATGCATACATTTCAAGACAGGGTGCTTTCGTTGCACTGTTTTTGGCTAAAGCTTCTATTGATCAAAACTCCCCACAAATCTCCGAAAAATACCACATCTTTGATAACACCTTTTACTGGGACACGCTCTCTGGAAAGCCATCCAAAGATCTTCCCTGATTTGGATGAAACGTCTTCTTTTAAAACCGTGAATCTTACAAAGTAGTCTTTCCCTTTCGGGTTTAGTTCGTTGGCCATAGCGGTTTCCTGTTCCTCTTTGGATCCCACGGTGAGGTCAAGATAGTCAAATCCCTCGTGAATATGAAGCGGTAGGTGGTATGTCATGCCTCTGATAAGGGGGCCATAGAAGCCATGGCGGAAATTGTAAAATAAGGTCAAATAATCTTCATAAAGAATACCTTTTTCCATAGCAACTATTTTGTGCCCCTCTTTGCCTTCTGCTGTTCTATGCGCGAAAATTAGTTCCTGGTTCTTGTAATTGAAAGTAATAGTTCTGGTATTGACCCTGTCTTTCCTCTTTTTTATGAGCTTGAAGTGTAAAGGATAGAGTCTGTCAGTCTTTTTATCGTACCCAGCATAAGAAATATAAGAGTACCTATAGTGACCAATAAGCCAGTCCACAAACCCGGCTGTTCTTCCGGACATGCGGGCGATGTAAATACCCTTTGCAGGAGATTGACAAAATGTCACACGGGCCTCTCCACAATGGGAGAGCAACCAGAAGCCTATATGGTATTCTAGTTGTTCGCCAAGAAATTCGGTCAGCAGATCTGAACTAGGGGTTAAGGTGGCAGCACCCTTGTCCTGATATGCGAAGGCTACCGGTATGGATGCTAAGGATAAAGAGAGCTTTATGAAGGCCCGGCGAGAGAGCAGCGAGCTACTGGTAGTCTTTTCCAGTTCTTCATGAGAAAAGCCCATAGTCTTGGACAGATATTGCGCGGACCCACAGACTCCCCAAGGATAAACGGTACCTTATCTGTACTGGATATCGATGCGAGTCTTTGGTTATCCACAATGTAAAGGCCTTTATCTCATCTTTGCCAGCGTTTTTCAATTTCTTTTCGTTATCTTTCTTGGTGGGCCAATAAGACAGAGTGCATTCGATGCGGTATGTATCAAACGACCCGGCTGGTACAACCACAGTTTCCTGGCCTACAAGCTTTCCTTGTATTTTGAATCTTTTGCTCCCAGTAAGTCCTTCAAAGGCGGCAAGCGGACTGGATGGAGAAATGCGGTACCTCAGGCTGTAGAAAGCTGATAGAGGGTCCATGCTGTTGGGATTAATGGAAAAATGCTCCACTATGGTCTGGCCACTCTTGCGGTCAGGATGAATAAAGGTGGCCTTTTGAGATCGTCTGTCAAAGACCACCTTTTCTTTCCATCTCCTGTCCCCATCTTTGATAGTCGTTTCCATAAGATATGGCAATAATGATTCTGGATTGATCACAGACTCCATCCTATCATTCCAGAAGCTGTTCATGGCTGCCTGGTGGGTCAGGAGGAAAGCATTTCCATGTTCCTGGGAGGAAGAATAGTACACCTCCATATACGTGTTAATCAAGGGCACGAAAGACCACTTTACCTTAAACTCTATCCTCTCCCTCAGAGGGAGCGCCTTCACTTGCCTGGACCCAATTTCAATTGAAGCCAGGCTTGGCTCTAAAGTGCGGACAAAAAACGCCACCAAGAGCGCTACTACCAAAAAAACAAGAACCCTTCTGAGATTCAATTTCAATACCTCGCAGTCTGCGAAAAGCCCCCTACCAATGACCCTATTTATTCTTTACCTGTTCTCCACGCTCAGAAAAGTCAGTTTCAACCAGAGGAATGAATTCCAGATCTTCAGTCTCAACTATCTCAAAATCTCCTGGCTCTGAGTCACTATCCTGATCCCATTCGGAGGTTAAGTTAGTGGGATAACCTATTGAATTTCTTGCGCTCAAGCTTCTGAGCTGGTCCATCTTCTCTAACTCTCTCTGGCATTCC
>JALVSJ010000426.1 GCA_027024445.1 Desulfobacterales bacterium | reverse complement strand
GTCCTCGGCCATGTCTGATTTAACCTGTATAACCTGATCTACTATCTCTGCGGCCTCCAGATTCCTCAAAAGCCCCCGACTTCCAGTCAAACAGAACTTGCACCCCATGGCACATCCAGCCTGGGAGGATATGCAGAGGGTAAAATGGTCACGTTCAGGGATGAGTACAGATTCAATCAGGTGGCCGTCATGGAGCTTAAAGATGTATTTTCTGGTCCCGTCAGATGAATTCAGAATATCAAGAATTTCTAAGTGTCGTATTCCCACTTCCTTTTCTAGAGTAAATCTCAGTTCTTTTGGAAGGTCTGTCATGTCATGAAAGCTATGGGCCAACTTGTAGAAAATCCACCGCCGAATTTGTCTGCCCCTGTATGGGGGCAGTCCCATACTCGCTGCCCAGGCCTCTGTTTCAGCCCTATCCAATCCTTTTAAGTCGGTCAATCTACAGTCCTGCCTCACTCTAGGATTCCTCGCACTTCGAAGGCTTTCCATTGGTTGGCTCTTCGTTACCCTGAGAGCTGAGGGCTGAAGGGTTCTGGCACATGGTCCGCAATTTTGCCAGTTCCCAAACATAATCATATAGGTGAAGGCCCTTGCTTGCAGCTATGATTTCACCGTCTTCCACCCCTATGCTCGATGCCATGTATTCTTTGAGAAGCTGAATTGCCCCTAGATTGGCCGGGAACCCATTCCATAGATCCCAGGAACGAAAATAGACAATAAAATGTAACTTGCCGTCACTGATCCTGGTATCAATCCCCCTCAAGCAGGGAGGGTCATTTAAATAGATGGATTCGGGATCGCCAACCGTCATATACGCCTGATTCGTCCCGAAACCGTCCTCCTTGTACATGCGGATGACCTCCGCTATCTGATGTTCGAGATACTGGCCATAAGTATAATCTTCACCAGGTTGTTTGGCAGAAGTCATAAGATAGGGGAGGTATTCATCAAGGTAACCCTCCGCCACAGGATTTGGAATCCCGAGGGATGGGGGGATGTCAGGGAGTAGGGGTCTTACCCCCGGGTATTTTATATGTACAGTAATATAGTCGAACTCAAGGCGTTTTTGGCCTTTGTAACTGCCCCTCTCTATCACATAATCTCTGCCACATTCCAGGATCCTGTAAACGCACTGAAACCATGCATCAGGCAGATCCCGTGCCTCTATGAATTCCAGTTTCATTTTGCTTTCCCCGCAACATTTGTTTTATTTCCTGTCTGTGCAATTCTTGCAGAGGGTTCATTTCTTGTCAATAAGGGGGCCACTGAATTTTGAAGGGCTTCGTAAAAAGTCCATCTGTGCCGCTACAGCGGGGACCCGCCCGCCTGGCTGCGCCGTTCCCATAGATGAGTTTTTACGGGTTGATCAGTTTTGACCCGTACTTTTCAAAAATCCCCGTGTTCATATGGGATATATTTTGGGAATCCATCAGGCTTGCTTTATGATCCGTTTACATGTAATAAGCTACTCAGGCGCTGAAGAAAAACCAATATGGAGGTAGACATATGGAGATAAAGACAATAGGAGTTGTGGGTGCTGGTCAGATGGGGTCCGGTATTGCTCAGGTGGCCGCCGCGTCGGGGTTCGACGTTATCATGAATGATGTAGAGGATAAATTTATTGACAGGGGCCTGGCAGCAATCGAAAAAAGCCTGGGCAGAATGGTCTCAAAAGGAAAATTGAGCGACGAGGATGTGAAAAGCATCTTGGGGAGAATAGAATCAACCACCTCGCTTGAGGATATGGCGAGGGCCGACTTTGTAGTGGAAGCAATTATAGAGAATGAAGCTGTCAAGCTGGAGGTATTCAGAAGGCTGGATGAGGCCTGCAAAGAGGGTGTAATACTTGGTTCAAATACTTCCTCCATTTCCATCACAAAGATTGCCTCTGCCACGAATAGGCCAGAGAGCGTCATAGGTATGCACTTCATGAATCCGGTACCCCTAATGAAACTGGTTGAAATAATAAGGGGCCTTGCTACTTCGGATCAAACGTTTGATGTCACCAAGTCACTGGCTGAGAAAATGGGGAAAACCCCCGTCCCTGCCAATGATTTCCCAGGCTTTATCAGCAATAGAATTCTCATGCCTATGATAAATGAGGCTGTCTACGCACTATTTGAAGGTGTTGGAACTGCAGAGGACATTGACCAGGTGATGAAGCTGGGAATGAACCACCCAATGGGGCCACTGGCTTTGGCAGACCTCATAGGGCTGGATACTTGTCTGGCCATCATGGAGGTATTACACAAAGGGCTGGGTGACGATAAGTATAGGCCGTGTCCCCTATTGAGAAAATATGTTGACGCAGGGTGGCTGGGGAGAAAGAGCGGAAAGGGCTTTTATAAGTATAAGTAACCTGCTGAAGCCTTTAGGTTTTCTTCTAGATCTGAGCGTGTGGGCTGGCACTTTTGTTCTATTGTGTTTGCATTGGTGAACTATTTTTTGTATGCTTAATTAACATGGGTTTCGGCTAACCTATGGCAACCTAGACATAAGTTCCAGCCAGAGGTTAGCTGTTTTTGCACAAAGTAGGGCAGAGGAGAATCTAATATGGCAAAAATCCTTATAGTGGATGATGAAGAGCATATTCGCTACTTATATTCAGAAGAGTTGAGCGAGGCGGGTTATGAGGTGATAACAGCGGACAGTGGATATAAGCTACTTGAGAAAATAGAGCAGGAGAAGCCCGATCTCGTGGTACTGGACATCAAAATGGTGGACTATAATGGGTTGGATCTGTTGCAGGATATAAGGAACAAATTTTATAACTTGCCGGTAGTCCTATGCACTGCGTACGACACCTTCAAGGAAGACATGAAATCTATCGCAGCAGATTTTTATGTGATCAAGTCCTTTGACCTTACCGAGCTGAAAAATAAGATAGCCATGGCTCTAGAGGCGAGCGCAGAGTCTGAGGCGGAAGAAAGTTAACTAAGAGCCTCATCATTCCATTGCCTGTATCACTTGTGGTAATTCTCACCCCTGATAATCGTGAATGCCCTGTAAATTTGCTCGAGCAGGAGTACTCTTGACCATTCGTGGGTAAAGGTTAGAGGGGACAAGGAAATTGTTTCATGGGCTTGTCCAAGAAGGCGCTTTTCGATCCCAAGAGGGCCTCCTACCAAGAACAGCACAGTTCGGCCTTGCTCTAATAGCTTCTGCAGGTGGAAAGCGAATCTTTCCGAAGAATAAGCCCTGCCACCGGAGTCAAGAGCTATGACATAGTCTGAGGGACGTATTCTTCTTTTGAGTAAAGATGCTTCTTGCTTTAGGATTTTATCAACTCCAAGCCCCTTCTTATGCTTCATGGGTCTGATCTCGATCCATTCGACCTTTGTATAGTGGGAAAGCCTATCGAGATAGAGTTCTTGCCCCTCCTTTAAGAACCCCATCCTAGTGCGGTCAACCACAAGTATCTTAATTCTTCCCGTGGTACTCACTATTTCGGCTCAAGCCCCAAGAATTTGGCTATTTCCGCAGCAGTTTGCTTCACAAATATGTTTAAATCCTCCCCGCTCAGGGGCT
>JALVSJ010000425.1:2297-3558 GCA_027024445.1 Desulfobacterales bacterium | reverse complement strand
CTGATATTCCGTTTCTGTCGTGCTCTATGTACTCGCTCATTTTCTTATGCGGCTTTCACTGTCTTTACGAAGAGCTTGATCAAGATCATCCAATATGTCACTAATGTCCTCAATCCCTACCGATAGCCTAACAAAGTCTTCTGTCACACCGGCAGCCTCTTGCTGCTCTTTGGTGAGTTGAGAATGGGTAGTGCTCGCTGGGTGAATGGCAAGGGATTTTGCGTCACCCACGTTGGCAAGGTGGGAAAACAATTCCAGGGCTTCAATAAAGCGCTTTCCGGCCTCCATACCGCCCTTTATTCCAAATCCTACAACGCCTCCAAAACCACCCTGCAGGTATTTGAGGGCCAGATTATGGGTTGGATGGGATTCAAGGCCAGGGTAAAGGACCCAACTGACAGCCGGGTGATCTTCAAGGAACCGGGCCACCGTCAATGCGTTTTCACAGTGCCTCTGCATCCTCAGGTGAAGGGTCTCCAGGCCCAAGAGGATCAAGAATGCATTAAACGGGCTAATGCATGGTCCCAAATCTCGGGTCAATCGAGACTTGAGTTTCACTATGTAGGCGAGTTTACCAAACTCTTTGAGGTAGTTGATGCCGCCACGATATGCAGGATCATCTGCTACTATCTCCTCAAAGCCGCTTTCGGCCCAATCAAAGTTACCTGAGTCCACCACGATGCCCCCCAGTGACGTCCCATGTCCTCCAATCCACTTGGTGAGGGAGTGCATAACGATGTGGGCACCGTGTTCAATGGGGCGGCATAGATAAGGTGTTGCAAAGGTATTATCAATGATCAAGGGAACACCCGCCTCGTGGGCCACCCTTGCTACTTCCTCTAAATCCAGGACATTGAGCTTTGGATTTCCTATGGTCTCGGCAAAAAGGGCCCTCGTGTTATTATCAATGGCCTTGCTAAATGCCTGTGCCGTAGGCTCAACAAAGCGGACTTCGATGCCAAACTTCTTTGGAAAAGTGAGGTCGAACAGCGTATATGTGCCACCATAGATGGTCTTTGATGCCACAATGTTGTCCCCGCTGTTTGCTATAGTAAGGATGGAAAGCGTGGTTGCTGCCTGGCCCGATGAAGTTGATGCAGCGGCCAGCCCCCCTTCCAAATGTGCAATTCGCTCCTCCATAACTTCATATGTCGGATTGGTAAAACGGTTGTAGATACCACCTGGAAAATCAGGCGGCTTCAATGCAAACAAATTGGCTGCCTGCTCTGTACTTTCAAAATTGTAGGCTACGGTCTGGTAG
>JALVSJ010000425.1:0-2287 GCA_027024445.1 Desulfobacterales bacterium | reverse complement strand
GTGAACGGGTCTGGCTTTTGCGCGCCATGTACTGCAATGGTATTGAATTTCTTGGTCCACTCGGTCATTTTTTCTTGTCCTTTCCTGACGAGAGAAAATACTCACATTTCCGGCAAATCCTCATCTTTTCTTCCCAGCTTTTCCTATTCTTTCCTTCACACATATTTCCGCTAATGAACCAGCAAAGGGTCCCAAGTCTATACTCCCATGCAGGACACCCTTCACGCCTTTCTTTTGGGCAATTCTTCACCTTCCAGCACGGCCTTCCATCACGGTGGTCGCGGCATTTCTGCGAGGCCAGCAAGAGCAAATGCCTCTCTATATGAACTGGTACCTTCCTCCACCCCTGCTCGTAGCTACAGACTGCTTTCAAAGAGATACCCAAAATCTGGGCTAGCTCTTTTTGCGTTTTTCCAAGCTCTTTTCGAACAGAGGCAAATTCCTTACGGTCCATGATGGTCTCCATCGGTCTTAAAGAAGGTTTGACATGCATACCACCATGTGGTATGAAAGTCAACATCTTTCTCGAAGTAGCGCCAGGTATTGGAAAGAATGTTCCGACATCCAGACGGATCTGTTAACTTCTTGGGCAAAAGACTCAAGCCCCAGGAAGCCCCTTTGCATGTGGCCCGTCACATCTGGAAGGACAGGAGAAGACTGAATAGAGAAATAACGAAATGGAAACTGATCGGCCCTCACGTAGTAAACTGTGGATGTTGACCATGTGGAGATTTTAAGATGGCGGTAAACAGGTGGCCTGAGTACATCGGCAAGATGGGTCCAGCATGGATCATCAGTGCGGTGGCCTGTGGTCCAGCTACCCTTGCCAGTGTATCCATTGCCGGAGCCTCTTACGGCTTTGGATTCTTATGGGTGGTCATCCTGAGCGCAGTATTTGGCTCAACTGCTCAATACCTTGCCGCCAAGATCGGAGTGTTAGGAGGAAAAGGAATCATTGCACTCACCGAAGACCGACTTGGCCGTATCTGGGCCTGGATCCTTGTTATTGATGCTACAGTTGCCACGTATATTGCTGCCCTTGTTCTCATGAATGCACTTGTTGGGATAACAGGTCTTGCCACAGGTCTTGAGTCCCCCTGGTGGGGCATCTTTTATGCTATTGTGATTTCAGGTGCTATCATCAGGGGAGGCTATAGGTGGTTTGAACTTCTTTGTAAGGTACTGGTGGGACTTGTCGTGCTTTGCTTCGTTCTTACTGCTATTCAAGTTGACATCAGGGTCTCTGATGTCTTGGTAGGACTGATCCCGCGGTTTCCCTCTGGGATTAAACCCGCCCTGATGATGGCAGCAATCATGGGCGGGGCGGTACATATCACCATCATAGGGATGCACACCTACACCGTAAATGCAAGGGGCTGGCAAGAGAAAGATCTTTCCCTTGCCCGCTTCGATACTGTAATTTCCATGGGACTTGCTTTTGGCCTTTACAGTCTGGCGATATTCACCGTGGCTGCAGCAGTGCTCCATCCGAACAACTTAGTAATAAGGAGAGCCACTGACGCAGCACTGGGCTTAGGTCCTTTGCTTGGAAAAGGTGCTATGGCAATATTCCTTACCGGTCTTTGGGCAGCCACATTTTCCACCATTGCCCCTACCTTTTTGGCAGGTGCCTATTTCATTTCCGACAAGATGGGCTGGCAAAAAGATGTAGGGGATCCAAGATTCGCTCTTGTGGTGTTCTTGGGAGCCGTGGTGAGTGCCATTGGTCCGTTTATTAAAGGGAGCTTTTTTCTCCTGCTGCCCATAATGCTAGCATTGGGACTTTGCGGGACTCCATTGATTATCGCAATTATTATGTATTTTTTATTCAGCAAGAAAGTAGCCGTGGGCTACAGAAATTCTGCCATATTAAACATGTTGGGGATCTTAACCCTTCTTATTACTTCATTGTTAGCTCTTCGATTTATAACGCAAAGACTGGGTATTTTATGGTGAGCAATCAATATAAATCCTCTCTGCGCTTGCCTGATATAGATTGTTTGTGGGGCAGAAAGACACTTATCATTGGGGAAGTGGGCTCAGGGAAAACGTATTATACTAGAAAGATCCTTGAAAAGATGATTGATGCGGGACAGACATCTATCTCTGTGATTGATATGGCCCCAGAAGCTCACGGAAAGGTGGGAGGGAAAATGGATATATCGGGACTGGAGACGGTAGCCTATTACACCGACCATATAATTGCACCGCGCCTCACCGCAAAGACCCCTGAGCAGGCCCATAAGCTCGCTTCGGACAATGCCCGGAGAATAGAAAAGCTCTTTGA
>JALVSJ010000424.1 GCA_027024445.1 Desulfobacterales bacterium | reverse complement strand
ATATACAGGGGACCGTTGTCCAAGCAAGTTTCGAGCGTCATCTCCGACCACTCTGCCCAACGAGGATCATCTGTGAAGACATCCAGAATAACATTCGAATCCACTAGGACCCCTTTCATTTCTCGCCTCTTGTAAGGGCCATAATCTCATCAGTTGTCATCTTAACAGTAGCTATTCCTCTCAGCCTTCTAAAATGCCGATTTTTCCTCCCCTGTGTTTTTGCCTTAACCAAGTACACACGTCCCTTGTCCTCCTTGAACACGACCTCACAGCCCGGAGTGATCCCTAATTTCTTTCTGATATCCTGAGGAATGGTAACTTGGCCCTTCACTGTGACTCGCATGGTCACACCTCCATGTATGTGTATTACTGGTAATACTATTACATTTGCCTACCCACTTGTCAATTATCCTGTAGTGGCAAAAACGGCTCAACGCGTCAGCCAGGCTATGATGTCTTTTGTTATGGGTTTACGTGCAAGGCGCTGGAGTTGACAAATCTAGTGGTGACGTGTATCGAAGCGTACAGATTCGTTCGCAAAAAGTGAGAAATATTGTTATGATGGAGATCGTTATTAATGGAAATAATTTTCAGCGGCCACGCGCTCAAGAAATTTGAAATCCTTCATAGACACGGATTTGATATTAATAAGGGTGCTATTGAATTGGCAGTTGAGAATCCTGACAGCATAATGCCAGGATACAAGGGGAGAAAGATAGCCCAGAAGGCAATTAGCGAGACCCATTTGATAAGAGTAGTTATAGAAGAGGCTGGAGACACGATTAAGATAGTTACGTTTTACCCGGCCAGGAGGGATAGATATGAAAGTAACTTACAGTAAAGATGAAGACGTGATGATATTCGAAGTCTCCTCTGAGCCAATTGATCATGCTGAAGAGTTAGGCCCAATTATTGTTCACTTTAATAAGGACAAGAAGCCAGTTCTCCTCGAAATATTGGGTGCAAGTGAATTTATTTCCACTGCTGTCAAATCAGCTATGCTATCAAAGAGTACTGAATTGGACAGCTCGGCGACAAAAACATTAACAGGGTGAACACGCACATACCTTTCATATTTGCGGACCCTCCTTAGATGCATACAGTTGTGGAGCATCCAATTATTTAGCAGAATGGACTTTTCTATTTCCAGAGGTTACAGCCCTGGTATAATCGGCCAGATTACAAAGCTTCATGCCCATTACTACAGCAGACACTGGGGCTTTGGCCCTTTTTTTGAAGCCAAGGTTGCCTCCGAACTGTCCCAGTTTATTATGAGATACAACCCTGACACAGATTTGCTCCTCACCGCATTGATCAATGGGGAAACACAGGGATCTATCGTTATAGATGGCCACCAGGCCGATAGCCAGGGCGCCCATCTTCGATGGTTTATCGTCGCAGAGGCCTTTATGGGCAAAGGCATTGGCAAAAGATTATTGAACGAGGCTGTTGCCTTTTGCCAAGAAAAGAACTATCAAAAGGTCTATCTGTGGACATTTGAGGGATTGGATGCGGCGCGCCATCTGTATGAAGCTGCTGGATTTAGGCTCATAAAAGAGCAAAGGGGCAAGCAGTGGGGAGTAGAGGTCAACGAACAACTCTTTCAATGGACCGCCCATGAGAAGATGGAACGGCTGGGGTGATGAGGCCATAAATGTTCCTCTGCCAGATCACGGCAGGGATTATCTTGAAGAAACAATAGGCAGATCAAGCCCTGTCCCGGAGGCAAGCCTCCAAGATGTCCTCAGAAAAATCCCGCCTTCACGCTTGCCTGACCACCCTCTGATAAACAAGGACCCTGAACAACGCCTTCGACATGCTCGCGGCCAGAGCTTTCCTGACTGGCTGGCCTTGCGCAGCGGCAACATAGACACCTTTCCTGATGGTGTGGCATTTCCTGAAAGCACTGAGGATGTGAGGGAGCTCCTCAAATTCGCCAAAGACCGTGGCATAGTCATAATCCCTTACGGGGGAGGCACGAGTGTTGTAGGCCATGTCAATCCCCAAGAAGACGACCGCCCAATTCTCACCATAGACATGGGGAGAATGAACAGGCTTCTGGATCTCGATGAAGAGAGCCTTCTCGCCACCTTTGGTGCTGGGGCTGCTGGCCCGGACATTGAAGCACAGTTGAGGGCACAGGGCTATACCATGGGGCATTATCCCCAATCGTTTGAGTACAGCACCCTGGGGGGATGGGTTGCCACACGGTCCAGCGGGCAGCAGTCCATGGGTTACGGAAGAATTGAGAGGCTTTTTGCAGGAGGCACCCTGGAGACCACAGAAGGTACTATGGCCCTCCCTCCGTTCCCTGCTTCAGCAGCAGGCCCTGATCTGCGAGAGTTGGTACTGGGCTCTGAAGGTAGAATGGGCATCCTCACCGAGGTCAAAGTGCGTATCCGACCCCTTCCTGAAAGAGAGACCTTCCATGTTCTCTTCTTTCCTGAGTGGCCAAGTGCTTTGAAGAGAGCGCGAGCAGCCGTACAAAACCGGATTAATTTATCCATGCTGAGGCTCAGCAATGAGATAGAGACCAAGAGCTTCCTGCGCCTTGCTGCTGGAAAATCTACCCTGCGCATTCTCGAAAAGATCTTGTCCTATCGGGGCGCAAAGCAGCACAAGTGCATGGTAGCCTTTGGGATCGCAGGAACCAGGAAAACTCACCGCCATTCATTGAGGGGGGCAAGAAGGACTTTTCGGACAAGTGCGGGCAGGGCCTTGAGCCGGTTTATGGGACGCAAGTGGGAAGAAAATCGCTTTCGCTCGGCGTATCTCAGAAATACCCTCTGGGAGGCAGGCTATGGAGTGGATACTCTCGAGGCTGCCACCACCTGGGACAAAGTCGACGGCCTGATGTGCGGTATTGAAAAGGCCATTTCATCTGCTGCGGCCTCCAGTGGCGAAAGGATATTGGTATTCTCTCATCTTTCTCACTTATATGAGCAGGGCTCAAGCATTTACACCACCTATATCTTCAGGTTGGCCGCAGACTTTGATGAGACCTTGGAGCGCTGGACTAGGATGAAACAGGCCGCTTCCGAGGAAATAGTTAAGTTTGGCGCCACCATTACACATCATCACGGAGTAGGCACGGATCATCGGCCATATCTGAGCCATGAAAAGGGAAAACAGGGTGTCGCTGTAATAAAAGCGGTCTGCCAAAAACTGGATCCGGCAGGTATCATGAACCCCGGGAAGCTTGTGGATTAACAAATCATATAATCCTAGCCGGCCTATGAGCTTTTACTGGAAAAGGGAAAAGAGCCCCCTGGCTTGGACATACTCGTTGTGGGAGGTGGGATAACAGGGGCTGGAATACTTCATGAAGCAAGCGCCCTGGGCCTTGACGTGGTACTTGTAGAGCAAAAGGACTTTGCCTGGGGAACATCAAGCCGATCCTCGAAGATGATCCACGGGGGCCTTCGCTACCTTGCATCAGGTGACTTCAGGCTAAGTCGTGACTCTGTCAGGGAAAGGAACAGGCTCCTTGAAGAACTCCCCGGCCTTGTGGACCCACTTGGCTTTCTCTTTTCCCACTATCGCCACAAATTCCCTGGGCCCCTCTCGTTCAATGTATTG
>JALVSJ010000423.1 GCA_027024445.1 Desulfobacterales bacterium | reverse complement strand
ATTACAGAGATCAAGGAAACGGTCAAGATATTAAGTCGATTGGACTCTTCGTTGTATATGGGTACCTAGGACTCATAGACAATCTTGCCTCCAATACAGGTGATAGTAACTCGTACTTGTGGGATTAGTTCGGGCGGAATAGTAAAAATGTCCCTATCAAGGACAATGAAATCGGCTAACTTGCCCAATGAAATACTCCCGAGTAGGTCAGACCGACCTGTTATCCTGGCTGCCCCTACGGTGTAAGCTTGCACTGCTTCCTCTACGGTAATACGTTGTTCTGGGAACCATCCTGATGGGGGTCTACCATCTACACGCTGTCTGGTTACAGCAGCGTGTATTCCCAAAAATGGATTAGGATCGGCTACTGGGCAGTCAGAGCCGAAGGCCAGATCGATGCCGTTGTCAAGTAGATCCCTAAACCTAAATGCCAGAGCACCTCTGGCCCCGAGACGCCTTTCCGAGAGATAGATGTCATCCATGGCCTGTAAGGGTTGAACTGAACCCATAACCCCCAGCCCACCCAGCAAGGCTATGTCTCTGGATTTGAGGACCTGTAAGTGCTCTATCCTATGGGGAGCATTTAAATTGCCCTGAGAAATATATCCTTCTTGCTTAAGCCTTGAAAACATTTTAATTACTTCATGGTTGGCCCTATCTCCTATGGCATGTACTGCCACAGAAAGCCCCGATGATTCCGCTTTCCTAACCCAATGGGAGATTTCCTCAATATCTTCTAAAGCAAACCCTGTACCCCCGTCCAGGTAAGGCTCATTGACCCAGGCAGTAGCTGCCCCTACGCTTCCGTCTGCAAATATCTTAACGTGGCCTATACGTAGATAATCACTTCCCATACCTGTCCTAAGACCTATTCTTTTGGCCTCCTCCAGGACATTCGCAGAAATACACATCCACACCCTAAGGTCCAAAGCTCGCTCCTTATCCAATATCTGGAGTGCCCTAAAGCAGGGGGCTCCTTCGCTCCCATCCATTAGCCTGAGATCGTGCAATCCTGTCATTCCCATGGAGTGGAGCAAGGAGATCCCCTCGTACATTGCCTTGGCCACTTCCTTGTCCCCGGGCTTGGGAATCTTCTCTTTGACAAGGTCAATAGCATGATCCTGAAGGATGCCATTTAGTAATCCCCTGTCATCCCTCCCTAGGGCACCATGCTCTGGTGCCTTAGTGTCTTCATTTATACCAGCGATCTCAAGAGCCTTTGAATTGGCCACGGCCAGGTGTAAATCCGAACGCCAGAGCAGGATTGGCCTGGTATTGCTTATACCGTCTAAATCCTCTTTGGTGGGCGTCCTTTCCTCAGGCCAATCAGACTCATTCCAGTTTTGCCCTAATACCCACCCTTCATACAAATCAGGAATACATCTATTCTTTATGGCGTCATTCAATTCACGTAATAATTCCCGAAGCGAGGAGGCACACGAAAAATCGATCCATTTTCTACCCAAGCTCCAATCATAGAAGTGAAAATGAGAATCCGTAAATCCAGGTAGAACAAGCTGACCTTTCAAGTCGATTTCCTTGGTGCCTCTGCTTCTCATGCCCTTTATATCATCGGTCTTTCCCACCCCAGCAAATACACCGTCCTTAACGGCAATCGCCTCAGCAAAAGGTTTTTGAGAATCTTGGGTTCTTATCTTTCCGTTAAACAAGGTCAAATCTACCATTTCGATACTCCCATCTTAGGCACCCAAAAAGTTTTTGCTCAAACCTGCTCGTATCTAAAGCGTTTCAATTGGGCTGGATTGTATTGGAGGCCACCCGGTGAGTCAATTGCTTTCATAGGTAATTAAGCAAAGAGAAAGAATTTGACAGATAATTCGAATAAATGCTATCAGGTTACACCTGTATTGGTGTGGGGGGTGTGTCAGATTCACATATGATGGGCTCAGGAGAGGCAACTATTTATTCAAGGGTGACAGCAAAGACAAGTTAATTTATTAGGGAGGTCTATTATGAAAAGGTTGTTCCTTGTTTTATTTGTCTCGGCGATTTTTCTAATGGGTTTGACAGCAAGTGCTTCAGCAAAGGTAATAATCAAAATGGCTAATGCCGGGCCTGATAACCCAGATAATCGCTCTGTAAAGGCTATTGCCATCTTCAAACACAATGTGGAGAAGAGGACTAATGGTGCTGTCGAGGTTCGCCCTTACCACGCAAGGAAGTTAGGAGACGAACGTGAAATGATGGAAGGGGTGCGAATGGGAAGCATTGAGATGATATTTGTATCCTCAGGCCCCATACCCGGTTTTTTCCCTCCCGTCATGGTTTTTGATATACCTTATATGTTCAGTAGCGCCCCCGCAGCCTGGGAATTCTTTGAAAGTGACTTTGGGAAAAAATTCGCCCAGAGTTTTTTGAAGAAGACAGGTGTGCGTTGCCTAGGGATCACCGAAAACGGATACCGACATTTCACTAACAATAAACGGCCCATAAAGGTACCAGCCAATATGAAAGGCCTAAAAATAAGAACGATGCAAAATCCTGCCCACATGGCAATGGTGAAGGCCCTCGGAGCTGACCCAACCCCAATTCCATTTGGAGAGCTGTACATGGCTCTTCAGCAGGGTGTTGTTGATGGCATGGAATGTCCAACAGTTTTGATACATGATATGAAATTCTATGAAGTGCAGAATCAAATGATTCTTGATGGCCATCTTTACAATCCCCTTTTCATTCTGGCAAATAACAGGTGGTTTACCAGCAAACTTACTAAGGAACAGCAAAAGATTATTGCAGAAGAGTCACTCTTGCTTGCCCATACCCATGATGGATTTAGCCAGCAGGCCAATAAGGAATGTGAGGTGAAGTTAAGGTCACATGGAATGAACATTTACAAACCCAAAGCAGAAGAGCTAGCCCAGTTCAGGAAAATTGCACAGCCGGCGGGATTAGATTTTATTCGCAAGAAGATAGGCAATCAGTGGGTGGATGAGGCGTTAGCAGCTGCAAAAAAGGCAGAGGACAGAGTTGGATCCAAAGCAGATACCATTATAAGCCAGCACATAAAGATGGCTAATGACCTTTACAAGAAGATCAAATAAATAGAACCTAACTTTGAACAGATGCCTGGCCAAATTGGTCAATTTAGCAGTACATGACCAGTTTGGCCGATTTGTATGAAGATGAAACAGCTCTCACGATTATTCAACGGTATAGCCAAATGGCAAATCCGTTTTTGCTCTTGGGGCATGGTGGTGACCGGTATTGCAATGACCATCATAATATTGATTCAGATTTTTTTTCGCTTTGTCATATATAGACCAGTGCCTTGGAGTGAAGAGGCTGCAAGATATCTTATGATTTGGATGGGGATGCTGGGCAGCGTGGTGGCACTCAACAGAGGGCGTCACATAGGAGTAACTGCGCTCGTCGATCTCCTACCAGTTCCGGTTTCTAACATTGCGGGGATTTTCGTCCGTATCACTATGGCATGCTTCCTGGGTCTTATTGGATTCGAAGGCTTTCGTCTTGCTTTTTTCAACTACCCTCAGCTTTCAGCAGCAATGGAAATTTCCATGATGATTCCGTATCTGGCAATACCTGTCGGTGCATCAATGA
>JALVSJ010000422.1 GCA_027024445.1 Desulfobacterales bacterium | reverse complement strand
ATAAAGGGCTTCCGGGTTCATTTCCTTTACTAGCCTGATAAAGTGTGCATCAAGCTTCTTTGCTTCCATGTATTGATGATAATGGGATAGATCAGAGCTTGCCAAAAGTAAGGTGCTGTCAAGTGAAGGAAGCAACCTGGCGAGGGCACGTGAGAGCATCCTGCATGTGTTGAAATCCTGACTTCCCATTAAGATGGGCACGATGGAGAAATCCTTCAGCACAGTTTGAAGGAACGGCAACTGGATTTCCAGGGAGTGTTCCACAGCATGCACGTCTCTATAAAAGTGGATGTTTGGATTAGAGGTTAGTAATTCTCTTGTGGTCTTAAGATCCACCCTGACCACGCCCAGGGGCGTTTCGTAGCCCCCTTGGAGATTAACCGATGCTCCCGAGAAAGGTATACGGTGGCTGGGCCCAACCATGATAATTCTCTTGAAGTGGTGGGTTTGGAGCAAACGATAAGCATAAGCAGCCACTTGGCCGGAGTACCTGTAGCCTGCGTGCGGTACAATGATGGCCCTGAGGCGGCCCTTTACCGGGGGAACTGAGGTGTTGGCAAGAAACCCCAGGATCATCTTCTGTAGCCTCTCAGGATTTCCAGGGTACCACGTTCCTGCAAGGATAGAGGGCCTAATATCACGGGGAAGGGGCTGAACAGACCATGCCTGAGGCAGAGAAAAGCAAGCCAAACACACCACTGTGGCCAAAAAAACGGGGGCTATGGTGTAAGGTCTTAGTACCATGGTCTTTTTCCTTGCCTTATTATAGGCTATCAGGGTAAAAATAAAAACCTTTTTCCTACCTTTAGTTTGATCAGAAGGAGGTGAAGGGAAAGCGAAAATTTGACATTCGTTTAACGCAACTTAGTATTAGAAGAAGGTTTTATCCGGGAGTTACTTGAAGATGCGCAAAAGACAAGAGTATAGATTTCTTTTATTGCTAATAGCTGCGGTTGCGCTGCTTTTGTCGGGGTGTAACAATAAAGCTGGTGCGAGGCCGCCTGCCCCTGATTTTAAATTAATGGACATTCACGGAAAAGAAGTAAGTCTGAGTCAATATCGCGGATCCCCTGTGATATTGGATTTCTGGGCAACATGGTGTCCCCCTTGCAGGATGTCCATACCGGAGTTGATCAAAATCCAAGATGAGTATAAGGACAAGGGACTGGTGGTACTGGCCCTATCATTGGATGATCCGTCCCAAGCCTCTAATGCCTACCTCAGGGAATTCCAAAAGGAATACAAGATAAACTACAAGATACTGAGGGCTAATCAACGGGTGCTCGTGGACTATTTTGGCTATGAAAGCCCAGCTATCCCTACAATGTTCTTTGTGGACCGCAAAGGCAGAATAGTTAATAAAATCGTGGGATTCAGGCCACATGCTGTCAAGACCACCCTTGCCGAGTTGTTCAAGGAATGATCATTGATTTCCACACACACCTGTTCCCGAAACAGTTCATTGAGGCCAGGGAGAAGCATTTCCAAAATGAGCCCGCATTCAAGATGATCTACCAATATCCCAAGGCTCGGTTAGCGGATATTGATGATCTGCTTCGCCACATGGATGAGGCAGGTATTGAACAGTCCGTGGTGTTTGGTTTTCCCTGGGAACAATATGATAATTTCAAGAGGCATAATGACTACATTCTGGAGGTGGTGAGCCGCTATCCGGGAAGGCTCATAGGGTTTTGTTGTTTTTCTCCGCTATCTGTCAAAGGGGCCCGGGAGGCTGACAGATGCATATCAGCGGGCCTGAAAGGTGTAGGAGAATTGGCGGTGTATGCCGGGGGCATGAACCGTTCTGCCCTGGATGCCCTTGACGAGGTTATGGCCCTGTGCAGGGAGCGCGATGTGCCGGTCTTGATCCATACCAACGAGCCGGTGGGTCATCAATACCCGGGCAAGGCACCTATGACACTCAGGGAAATCTATGACATGATAACGCGCTTCCCGGCAAATCGCCTGGTCCTTGCTCACTGGGGCGGGGGACTTTTTTTCTATGCGCTCATGAAGAAAGAAGTAAAGGAACGGCTGAAGAATGTCTGGTTTGATACGGCAGCCTCACCTTTCCTCTATAAGGGGACTATCTACCGAATTGCCGCGGAGATAGTGGGAAATGACAAAATCCTTTTTGGGACAGATTACCCGCTCCTGCCAGCCACGCGTTACTATAAGGAGATGGATTCATCAGGTGTGTCTGAGGAAGCAAAGGAAAGGATTCTGGGGATGAATGCCCAAGAGCTGTTGTCCTGAGGGCTGAAGGGACAATGATAGGGCGAACTGCTGATAGATGCTGCGGAAGAGGAGGAGTTATATGGGTGAGTTAATGGAGGCCATAAAGGGAAGAAGGAGCATCAGAAGGTATCAAGATAGGGATATTCCGGAGCAGGCTCTCCAGGTCATACTGGAGGCAGTACAGTGGTCTCCCTCGTGGGCCAATACCCAGTGCTGGGAGATCATCGTGGTGAAGGACCAGGCAAATAAAGAGAGACTTCAGGCCACGCTTCCCAAGACAAATCCCGCTTCAAAGGCAATGGTTCAGGCCCCGGTGGTGTTGGTGGTTTGTGGAGAGCTAAAATCCTCAGGTTATTACAAGGGACAGGTTACAACAAAACATGGAGACTGGTTCATGTTCGATCTGGGTATCGCCACTCAGAGCATATGTCTTGCTGCATACGATCAAGGCCTCGGTACGGTGATCGTAGGCCTGTTTGACCATGATAAGGCAAAAGAAGTGGTAGGGCTTCCCGATGGATATGAAGTGGTGGCAATGGTGCCGGTAGGATACCCGGCCAAGGATGCCCCTGCCCCGAAGCGAAGGGAAATAGCAGATTTTACCCATTACGAAAGGTTCTAGGTGGGTGGGCTGGGTGTCCCTATGGCCCTTACCTCCACTTTTCCTGCCAGATACCTTTTTACCTCAGAGATAGGGACCTCATTTCTGTGGAATATACCGGCCGCAAGGGCGGACTCGGCCCTTGTCTTGATGAAGACCTCGTAGAAATGCTCTGGGCAGCCTGCTCCACTGGAGGCTATGACAGGAATACCAACAGCCTCCTTTACGGCATTTATCAACTCGATGTCAAAACCAAGATTTGTGCCATCCCTGTCTATGCAGTTTAGCAATATTTCGCCTGCCCCAAGCTCCTCTCCTACCTTTGCCAGGGTCACAGCGTCTAGGTCCCTTGTTTCTCTCCCACCCTTTACCGTACACTGATACCAGCAGTAATGCTCTCCATTGGGGCCTGGAATGGATGTCCGAATTACATTGTGTTTTACTCCTGCCGGCGATTTGACGTAAACTCTTTTTGGATCTATTGAGATAACGACCGCTTGGTTGCCATAAACGCGAGAGATCTCTTCTATGGCGCTTTTTCCGTCTCCGTGTCCCCTTTGGAGGATTTTTTCTACTATGTAAACCGCGTCACTTCCGATGGAGACCTTATCAGCTCCTGAACGAAAGTACTCGGAGGCCACTTCAAGGGCTGAGTAATGCCTGCCGTTAGCGTCGGTGTAGTCCCTGATACCTCCTCCTATGGTCAAAGGCACAAAGACATTTTCTGATGTGCGGCGCAGC
>JALVSJ010000421.1 GCA_027024445.1 Desulfobacterales bacterium | reverse complement strand
TAAGGATGGATCTGCGGATGTAAATCTCGTCCTCGTGGTGGGCCCCCCTGTACCCGAAATGGAAGATTACCGAAGGTTTGTCTTTGCCAAGCTCACGGGCCAGAGAAACTATTTCGTGAGCGGGAATGCCTGTCTCTTTCTCGGCCCATTCAGGCGTGTAGTCCTGCACAAAGGCCTTGAGCTGGGAAAAGCCAACGGCCCATCTGTGAATGAATTCTGCATCGTACAACTGTTCGTTGATTATCACGTGCATGAGGGCGTAATTAAGGGCCAGGTCTGTACCAGGACGAATCATCATGTACCTGGTGGCCTTGGTAGCAGTTATAGTTACACGGGGATCTACGTACGTGAGCTTGGCGCCATTTTCCAGGGCCTTCATAAGGTTGTTAACTGCTTTAACTTCGAGTGCCTCAAAAAAGTTTCGGCCATACATTACAATGTGTTTTGTGTTTGCATAATCGAAATTCATTTGAGCATCAGTATAGCCAAATAGGGATCTCCCTGCGGTATTTACCGAGCCCTTACAGATAGCATCATGGGTGAAATGGTTGGGTGAGCCCAAGGCACGTAGAAAAGTCTTGCTGATGTGGGTGCTCAACTGAGTCCGCTCTCCTAATACAAGGCTCTGGGGACCGTATTTCTTGAAAATCTCTTTAAGCTTATCAGCGACGAAGTTTAAGGCCTCATCCCAGGAAACCTTTTTCCAGTTTCCCGAGCCCCTGGGTCCTGTTCTAATCATGGGTGATTGCACCCTCTGGTCATCATAGAGGAGCGCAATGCCAGCCATACCTCGGGGGCATAAGCTGCCCTCCATACCGGCCACATAAGGGTTACCCTCCAACCACACAACCTTGCCGTCCTGGACCACCACGCGAATAGGGCAGCGGACCGAGCATCCAAAGCAAATACTGAAGACCTCCTTTTGCATAATTCCCTCTCCTGTAAAAAATATTTGATAAAACGGAACAGAACCAAAACCAAATTCTACTGACAAGCTATATATAATATGCCGAGCCTCTCAACACTAAATGTAAATTTTTCAACTGGTTAACGAGTAGTAGGAGTATGGAGTTTAGCGCTCGTGAATACAAAGGTCAAGGCAAAACTGGGGCGGTGAGTAGGATCGAGGTTAAAGGGGTTTTTCTTGACTTTTTGTTGCATAAGGGTAGGTTAGAACATTAACAGAATCAATAGAACTTTGCCAATATGCAGGGGGGCGCCCATGATAAGGAAAGGTATTAAAATTGAGACAAGTTTCTGGGGGGTATTGCTGTTGTGTCTTGCTTTGGTCTCTTGTGCATCCATATATGAGGTTCAGGTGCTTTATAAGCTGCCTGCATCGGGACATGTGCTCCAGGGCAAAAGTATTAAGTTTACATTGATTGACGAGAGGACTTCCAAGGAATTCCTGAAACCTGGTGCGAAGATGGAACTAAAGCACTACTCAAGTAACCTCTCTTTCGCGGTGGCCAAGTATAACGAGGCAGGGTTCAAGATAGGACCTCTTCCACCCCTGACCGCGGTAAAGGAGGCATTCAAGAGACGAATTGAAAACGAGGGTATAAAGTTGATCAAAGAATCGGGCCCAGGTGTTCCCGAACTTGAAATAGGGCTTAAGGAATTCTCTCTGGATTTCGTGGACCGGAAATGGGTTGCTTCCATGAGCTATGAAGCCAGGCTGAAAATAAATGGGAAGGTTCGAGCCACACAGTTCATATCGGGCAGTTCCGAGAGGTTCAAAGTGGTCCGCAGGAAAGGGGCTGATATGGCCGTGGGCGACATATTCACAGACACCTTGAACCGCCTGGATCTTGTGGGGTTATTCAAAAACGCCGGCCTTTTATAACGGAATACTGGAATAATGGAATGATGGAACAATGGAATACTTGCCCGCCAGGGATCGTGGAGGGCCTGCCCGCCAAGGGTTGTTGAGGGCCTGCCCAGCGCTGGCTGGCGGGACGAAATACTGGAAGAATGGAATGGTGGCAAAGAGATAGGAGAGTGATTAACGGGTTCTAATAGCTCCGAGGTGGCACCAATTCCCCTCTGATGTTTTTGTTTTTCTTCGTTCCTGCCGATAAATCTCAATAGAACTGATCGTACATTGGCAATAACCCTGCTGGTAGAGGGGGCAGGTGACCTTCCTTTATAGAAGGGGAGGGCTTAATCCTACTATTGTGTGATGAGAGAGTACTATGGCTACAGAGATGGCAGTGGGTGCTGGTGTTAAAGAGGAGCCGAGGAGTCATGGACTTACAAGTTGGCTGAAGGCGAAGTTTTTCGGGCCCAAGATCGAAGACACTGAGCAAAGAAAAGAGCTTGAGGCCGACTTGGCGGACATCAGGCAGGTAGGGCGCTACGAAATTGTAGGGAAACTGGGCCAGGGAAGCATGGGATTGGTTTATCTTGGCAAAGATCCATATATCAAAAGAGATGTTGCCATAAAAATATCAAGGCCCTCGCGGGACCTTGCCAGGGAGGAGGCTGAGAAATACAAGGAAAGATTCTTTACCGAAGCCCAATCAGCGGGCAGGCTGACCCATCCCAATATAGTTGCCATATACGATGCGGGCATTCAGGACGAGTTTTGCTACATAACTATGGAGTACATTGATGGCCCAACACTGCATCGTTTCTGTAAAAAAGATAATTTGCTTCCTGTTAGCAAAGTGATCGAGATAATATTTGTAGTTTGCAGGGCACTGGATTATGCCCACCGAAAAGGGATAGTTCACAGGGACATAAAACCCTCCAATATAATGCTGAATAGCTCGGGGGCAGTAAAGATTACAGATTTCGGCATAGCCCATGTGGACTCGAGCCAGAGTTCTCCTACAGGGCTCGTGGGATCGCCCTCATACATGTCTCCTGAACAGGTAAAGGAAGAGCCCATAATCGAGAAAAGTGACATCTTTTCCCTGGGCTGCGTTCTTTATGAGTTGCTTACAGGGCAGAAGGCCTTTTCCGGGGAAAACTATTTTTCTATCCTTTATAAGATCACTCATGAGGATCCCACACCGGTGCGGCATATCAGGCCTGATCTACCCGATATTCTACAGAAAATCGTATCAAAGGCCCTGGCAAAGAATCCTGACCAGAGGTATCAAACATGCCTCGATTTTGCATATGACTTGAGGGTAGCCCTGAGAGGCCTCAAGGGCGGGATAAAGAGGCCTAAAGCTGATGATGTGGTTGACTATGTCCACCAGGTTCCCTTTTTCGAAAGCTTTAGCAGGGAACATGTTCGGGAAATTCTCATGGCGAGCAATCTTGTCAAGGTGCCTAAAGGAAAGGTAGTAGTGAGTGAAGGGGAAATTGATGATTCCTTTTATATAATACTGAGTGGTGGGGCCGCAGTGCGCAAGGACGGAAAGACCCTTGCCACCATAGACCGGGGCGAGTGCTTTGGCGAAATGGCCTATTTGAGCGGCCAGACCCGTGCTGCTACTGTGGTTGCCACAACTGATTCCATTCTGATGAAGATCAGCGCTACCCTCCTGGATCGTTCTCCCAAAGAGATCCAGCTCCTATTCCTCAAACAATTCGCAATGACCCTATTAAACCGGCTTGCCAAAAGTAATCAACAAAAACCTTGATCAAAGCCTTAGCAAAGGGTTGAATAGGGATATGGGCTGCAGGTAAGGCAGCCTTCCCTGCCATTTATGAAGAGCCGATTTTGGCGGATAGGCATGGGAGCAAAGCTCCCTAGAAGTCATTCTTTGTTAAGGAAAGGGTGACCAGAGCATCGTTCGCAAGGGCGAGTGAAATAGGATGAAGGATGATCGAGTGAAGGTCAAAGGCTGAAGATGGGAAAAGGAAGCCGGTAAGATGGGGGCAAAGAAAAGTATATATGTGGTGAGCCTTGGCTGCCCAAAGAATCTGGTGGACACCGAATGCATGCTGGGGCTGCTCACACGCGAAGGCTATAGAATCACTGATGTGGCTGAAGGTGCGGACCTTGCACTTATAAATACGTGTGGCTTCATCCAGGACGCAGTCAAGGAAAGCATTGACACCATTCTGGAACTTGCGGAACTCAGGGCCAGAGATGCCCTCTCACAGCTTGTCGTAGCTGGGTGCTTTGTCCAGAGGTATGGGAACAAGTTGAAGAGGGAGATTCCTGAAGTGGATCTGTGGCTTGGAACGGGTGAAGTGGAAAATATTGTCTCTGCCGTCAAGAGCACCCGAAAAGGAGTGTACCTCAGCAGACCCTCCGGCCTCTCTGACATAAATTGTCCGCGACTGAGATTCACACCATTTTATACTGCCTACCTGCGGATAGCCGAGGGTTGCTCCCACCAGTGCTCCTTCTGCCTCATACCAAAGCTGCGAGGCCCCCTGCGCAGCAAGCCTCTGGCACTGCTTCTCCGCGAGGCAAAGGAAATGGCCGAGCAAGGGGTGAAGGAGATAAACATCATTGCTCAGGATATTACCTCATTTGGGGTGGACCTGGGAATGAAGTGGGGGCTTGAGACCCTTCTTGAGAGGCTTGCAGGGGAAAAAGGCATTAAGTGGATAAGGTTGCTTTATGGACACCCCTGCGGGATATCTGAAAGACTCCTTAAGATAATAGATACCGTAGACCAGATTTGCCCTTACCTGGATATACCTTTCCAACATGTAAATGAGAAAATCTTGGCTGCTATGGGACGCAAGAGCGAGGAGGACCCTAGGGAGCTGGTGGAAAGGATAAGACGACGCAACCGAAAGATAGCGATCAGAACTACCCTAATGGTGGGTTTTCCGGGAGAACGAGACAGGGAGTTCAAGGAGTTGATGGAGTTCGTTGAGTGGGCAGAGTTGGACCACATTGGAGTATTTGTATATAGTAAGGAAAAGGGCACAAGGGCGGAAAGATTTGAGGGTGAAGTGGCTAGCGAGGTAGCAGAGGCGCGGCGAGCCGAGATCATGCAACTGCAGGCAGAAATATCACTTAAAAAGAATCTGCAAAGGATAGGAAGCTCTGTTCCTGTGTTGGTAGAGGGAGTGAGCGAGGAGACTGATCTATTGCTCAGGGGCAGGGCTCATTGGATGGCACCTGAAATCGATGGCCAGGTCTTGATAAATAAGGGTAGGGGCGAGGAAGGAGAAATAATGAAGGTTAAGATCACCGAGGCCTACCATTATGATCTTGTAGGAGAGATAATGAGGTAAGGTGTTATTCAGTATGGCGGCTGTAGACGTTTTGGATGGACGAGGATGGGAAAATTGTTTAATATGGCACATACTGACATAAAGTATGTGGGAGAGAAGTCAACGAATTAGACCATTATTATACTTAATCATACTTAGATTCAGATGGAGCAAGTGAGAACCAAAGCTGTGCAACCAAGAGACCAAGAAGTTCTGGCGAAGTATGCCCATCACTTTAGAATTATTGAAGAGGAGCTTGAGAACACACTTTACTCCAAGGTCCCGGCCATAAAGAAAATGGGCAGACACAGCTTGTTGGGTCAAGGGAAAAGGCTCAGGCCACTGCTTTTTGTACTTAGCTGCAATCTGTTCGGTAATGAGAGTGAGCATATTTACAAGCTTTCAGTGGTCTTTGAATACATTCATACGGCATCCCTGCTCCATGATGACGTGCTTGATAATGCTGAGATAAGGAGGAAAAAACCCTCTGCGAATACCCTATGGGGGAATCATGCTGCGGTTCTGGAAGGGGACTTCCTCTATTCCAAGGCCTTTTTGAGTGCAGTGAATTTGGCCAATCTGGAATTTTTCAAAAAGCTTACCCGCACCACTACTATTATGGCAGAAGGGCAGGTATTGGAACTCTTGCATACGGGTGACTGGAACCTGGATACCAGAACCTATTTCAATATTATTATAGCCAAGACCGCGGTCTTGATTTCCGCAGCTTGTGCATGTGGGGGAATCATATCAGAGGCTGATGATCGAGATGTGGCTCGGCTGGAGAACTTCGGAATGAACATGGGCATAGCCTTTCAGTTGGTAGATGACATCCTGGATTACACCTCCACGGAAAAGGTGTTCGGGAAACCTGTGGGCAAAGACCTGAGAGAGGGAAAGGTCACCTTACCTATGATCTATACACTTGAGGATATGAAATCTATGGACAGGGAAAAGGTACTTTCTCTTTTGACCAGCATCGCGGAGGACGAAGACGCACACAAGGAGGTGGTAGAGCTGGTCAGGGCAAATGGAGCGCTTGAGCGAGTACGGAGTGAGGCAGAACGATATGTGGAAAAAGCCGCGGAGCAGTTGGCTCCTTTTCCCGACACTGATGCCAAATACAACCTTCTCGAACTTAACCAGTATATAGTGGGTCGTTCCTTCTGACAGATCGGAAACAGCGGGGTGGGATCAGTATGTTTTTGCTGGTTTCGTTTTTCCCCTGAGCTCTGGGTTCTTTATTTTTGATTCCCAGTGCCTTGCTGCTTGTATGATAGGTATTGGGAATCTAAACTATAAGTTTAAGGCCATCGGAAGCCAAGACGATCTCACCTTTGAAATTTTTCCTGCACGCGGCACCTATCTCCGTCGCAAGGCATTCGGGATAGAAGTGGGTCAGCACGAGTTTCTTGGCTCTGGCTTTAGCAGCTATCATACCCGCTTCTGCTGGACTTAGATGCCCCTTTACTTTCTTGCTTTTAGGAAATGAAGCCTCCAGTATAAGCAAATCAGCCGACTCAGAGAGTGAGACAATATCTTCGCAATAATCCGTATCCCCGGAATACACCACGGATTTGCCCGAGGGAGTTTCCATCCTTATGGAAATACTCTCTGGGGTGTGCTTGGCCCGGGTCACTTTGAATTGGAAGTCCAGCCAGGGAATGGACTCTCCTTTAGTTGGATCCATCTCGCGGACGTCAATGAGATCTCCTGGTAAGTCAAGATGCGGAGAATATGCGGTCTGCAATTCACCAAGAAACCTTCCCAACTCCGGGGGACCCATTAAGATGAAAGGGCTACGATTTTCAAGGACGGAGGGATATTTTGTTGCAAAAAGGAGGTGGGCAAGGTCTGCGGTATGGTCAGGATGAAAATGAGTAATCCATATGGCTTCTAGTAATTCAAATTTGATCCCTAGACCCGAAAGGGCCTTCAGGGTTCCGGGCCCTATATCAAATAGAAAGTAATGGCTTCGGTACCGCATAGCTATGGAAGGTGACCCTCTATAGGCAGAAGGCATACCTGTTCCAGACCCTATAATTGTAATATGGACCTCACTATCCCACGCCATCCTACCACTCCTTTCTTAACCTACACAGTAATCTTATCATCTTCAGAGTCTCAAAAAAATAGCTACAACATAATATTTATAATATGAGAGAATTTTAGGGCAAATTAGATAAATACAGTAGAGTTTGATTCCACTTTGCATTGTTTAGCGATTTTGAGCTAATTTCACTAAAAAGGTAATCTCTAAAATATCACAGTTAAAACTGAGGCCCTTATCCACAACCACTGGGGATACTGGAGCCCATAGAAAAAGGTAATGATGTTAACCAGTTGACTTTACCTCATCAAAAACAAAAAAAATCGTTTAGTCAATATTTTTTATTCATCTTTTTTCTTGACACCTAGTAGAAATTAGATATAAGAATGCTTGTTCAAAAAAGCACAAGGTGTATGTGGTTGGGTACATAAATTAGGTGGAGTTAGCTTGGTCGACACCTGAGAGTTCTAATCTAGTAAAGGCTCTCTCCATCAAAAACACACGTTAGCGACAAAAACTATACTACACAGGAGGAGGACTGCGTATGTCAAATCTTATTCCACCCCATGGTAAAGAAGAAAAATTGATGCCATTGCTCCTGAAGGGCGAGGAACTCGAAGCAGAGATTAAGAAGGCCGAAGGGCTCAAATCCATCAGGATCACATCTCGGGAAACTTCAGATCTGATAATGATGGGTATAGGCGCTTTTACGCCCCTTAAAGGTTTTATGGGTAAAGCAGACTGGAAGGGCGTCTGTGATAACTTCACAATGGCAGACGGTACGTTCTGGCCCATACCAATAACTGTTTCCACGGATGACGAGGATATCAAAGAGGGCGACGAAATAGCACTTATAGACGATGAGACCGGTACCTTGATGGCAACAATGCAGGTGCAGGAAAAGTATACCATTGATAAGGAGTACGAATGTAAAGCAGTTTTCAAAACAGCTGACACAGAACACCCGGGTGTCCAGAAGGTAATGGCTCAGGCAAAATATAATCTTGGTGGCCCCGTAAAAGTCTTGAGCGAAAGCTACTATCCTGAAAAATTCAAAGATATATATCATAGGCCTGAAGACAGCCGTAAGATCTTCGAAGAGAAGGGCTGGAAGAGGGTAGCGGCACTTCAGCTCCGCAACCCCATGCACCGATCCCACGAGTACCTGGCAAAGATAGCAGTGGAGATTATGGACGGTGTGTACATCCATCAGTTGGTAGGGAAGCTGAAACCTGGCGATATTCCGGCAGACGTAAGGGTACGCGCCATCCAGGTTCTTGTGGACAATTATTTTGTGAAGGATACGGTTGTCCAGGGTGGGTACCCCATGGAGATGAGATACGCCGGGCCACGGGAAGCCTTGCTCCATGCGGTATTCAGACAGAACTATGGATGCAGCCACATGATAATAGGAAGGGACCATGCTGGAGTGGGCGATTATTATGGGCCATTTGACGCCCAGAAGATTTTCGACGAAATCCCCAAAGGCGCTTTGAAATGCCAGAACCTCAATATTGACTGGACCTTTTATTGCTTCAAATGCGAGGGCATGGCTTCAATGAGAACCTGTCCCCATGGAAAGGAAGACCGGCTGTTGCTCTCTGGTACCATGGTACGTAAGACACTGTCGGAAGGAGGGGAATTGCCTCCTCAGTTCTCACGTCCAGAGGTTCTGGAAATCCTGAAAGAGTATTATCAGAGCCTGGATGAGAAGGTAGAAATCAAGCTCCATGGAGCTGCCACTGGTGAGGTGAAAAAGGATTGAGAGCTTGGGCCTCCCGAACGGAGGCCCTTTCATGAAGAAGACAACCACAAAAAGCCTATGCTAGAAAGGAGGTGTAATCGAAGATCCCTTAGGTAACAAACCATCAGAAGCACAAGAAATGTAAATCCGTTGAAATCAGGAGGTGTAATAATGCCAAGTTTCGTAATGGTAGAAAAGTGCGATGGTTGCAAAGGGCAGGATAAAACTGCTTGCATGTACATCTGCCCGAATGACCTGATGGTGTTGGACATGGAGAAAATGAAGGCATACAATCGCGATCCCTCCATGTGCTGGGAGTGCCAGTGCTGTGTTAAGATTTGCCCCCAGCAGGCCATGGATGTGAGGGGCTATGCCGACTTCATTCCTCTGGGAGCAAGTGTTATCCCGTTGAGGGGTTCCCAGGACATCATGTGGACGGTCAAATTCCGTGACGGAAGCATAAAGAGATTCAAGTTCCCCATCAGGACGACTGAGGAGGGTACAGCGGATCCGCTCGGTGGCTTCCCCACACACGATGATCTTAACAGCCAGGCTCTGGCAACAGAACCTGCATCACTGGGACTCGACGCGGTTCCCACAAGATAAAAAAAGGAGGTGAGATAATATGGCAAATTTTGAGACGGTAGAAGTTAGCACTGACCTCCTCATCGTTGGTGGGGGATTTGCAGCTTGCGGTGCTGCTACAGAGGCATCATACTGGGCAAAGAAGCATGGATTGAAAGTAACCCTGGTTGACAAGGCGGCGCTAGACCGCAGCGGTGCTGTGGCCATGGGACTGTCTGCTATCAACCAGTATATCGGTATAAAAGATGGCGACAATACTCCTGAGGACTATGTACGCTATGTCCGCCAGGACCTCATGGGTGTGTCCAGGGAAGACCTGGTTTACAATATCGCCCGTCACGTAGACTCCACAGTACACCTTTTTGAAAAGTGGGGACTGAAAATCTGGACAGACGAAAACGGCAAGTATGTCCACGAAGGCCGATGGCAGCTTATGATCAATGGTGAGTCGTATAAGATCATTATTGCTGAGGCGGCCAAGAACGCTATCGCAGATGCGGGCGGTGAAATCTACGAAAGGGTGTTCATTGTAGAGCCCCTGGTAGAGAACAACAAGATAGTGGGTGCCGTAGGGTTCAGCGTACGGGAAGAGAAATTTTACGTATTCAAGGCGAAGGCCGTAATATGTGCCATGGGTGGTGCGGTGCACGTGTTCAGACCCAGGTCTGTCGGTGAGGGCTTTGGCCGTTCCTGGTATCCGCCATTCAACACCGGGTCGAGCGCCTATTTCACTATCAAGGCCGGTGCAGAGATGACCTGTCAGGAAGTAAGGTTCATTCCTGTGCGGTTCAAGGATGCTTACGGCCCGGTAGGTGCCTGGTTCTTGCTGTTCAAGTCAAGGGCAGTGAGCGCCGAAGGTGGCGAGTACATGGTGGTCAGGAAGGAAGAGCTGAACAATTGGGCTCCTTATGGACTTGCAAAACCAATACCTGCAAACCTAAGGAATTATCTTGGAATGCTCGATGTGGAAGCAGGTCTCGGGCCGCTGTACATGGAGACTCATGAGGCCATTGCAAAGCTGGCCGAGCAGTATAAAGATGATCCCAAGGCCTTCAAGAAGAAAATGAAAGAGCTGGAGTCCGAGGCATGGGAGGACTTCCTTGACATGACCATCTCCCAGGCGCAT
>JALVSJ010000420.1 GCA_027024445.1 Desulfobacterales bacterium | reverse complement strand
GCTGCTGGTTGTAAAGGACTTCAGCAGAAATGGTCGGTTTTACAGGAACCTCTTCGGCCGATTCCTGATCTGGCGCGAGGCAAAGGCCTACAGGAAGCTCAGGGGTCTCCAGGGCGTTCCCACGTGCTACGGCGTGCTGGATGGACTGGCAATAGTGACAGAATTCGTGGAGGGGAAAACTCTGAAGCAGGCTGAAAAACAGGGAAAACTACCTCCCACATTTTTTCAAAACTTGAAGGAACTCATTGACTCATTTCACCGCCGCGGCATTGCTCATTGTGATCTAAAAAGGACGCCCAATATCGTAATTTCACACGACGGGACTCCGTACATCCTGGACTGGGCAGCGGCGATATCTGCTACAGAATTCAGACCTTATCCCTTGAGCAAAGTATATGCCCGTCTGGTCAAAGATGACTATATGGCACTTATCAAGATGAAATTGCGCTACATACCCGAGCAGGTTACGCCTGGCGAAAAGGCCATGTACGAGAAAAGATCAGCCGCAGAAAGGCTTGTAAGGACTGTGAGAGATAAGCTGAGACATTGGCTCAAAAGCGTGGCATGATGATTACTTCATGCTTTCTTCCTCACATATTGCTCCCTCACCTTTATCCGTGGCAGTGACCAGGATCTTCTGGGCAATGCCCCTTCCCAGCGCCAACCTGGTGCAGTCATGAGCAAGGATCAGTCTCCCCTTACCATCGTTACTTATTATTTCCAGCACATCGCCCCGTCTCAATCCCAAAGCCGCCATACGCCCCCTTGCTGTTGCCCCTCCTGCTATATCCGTTATAACAACTCGCTCGCCGGTTTTTGCCATGGCAAGGGGCATGAGCGGTTTTCTTTTTGCAATGCAATCAGAGCACAGGCCATATATCTCCATCTTGTGCTGAAGCATTTGAAATCCATATCTAGAAGCAATTTGGGCCTGAAGCTGTTCGAGTTCGGGGTCCTCGAATTCCAGGATCTTTCCACACTTTGTACAGATAAGATGGTCATGGTGTCTGCCGAGGTGTCTGTGCTCATAGCGTATGGGTTGGTTCTCGAACTTTTTCCTTTGAGCAAACCCCAGTTCCACCATTCTATCCAGGGTCTGCCTCACGAAGTCAGGGTCGTAATCGTATCCCCGATCCCGCAATATGTTCATCAGGTCATCGAAGGTTATGTGTTTCTCCGTGCTAAGGAAGGCATCTATGATGTTAAGCCTATCATCAAGCCTCTCAGTGCCGTCTGATTCCAACAAGAATCGGAAATTGGCCTTTTCCGCCTGGTTGTTAATACCTCTTACGTTCTCACTACTCATATGCCAACACTTCCTTTAAACAATAATCGACAAATCCCGTAACACAAGGATCCATCTCTTCTTTATATTTCATACCATATTAATAAACATTCGGCGAAATCTTTCAACTTCTTTCTTCGAAGTATCCCACAAATCCCTTCACGGCATTTGCCATGAAGCTTAGCTCGCGGGCCTTTACCTCCGGCGCCATATTCTTAAATGCTGCCAGGTTGTGATCATCTTCCAGCAATCTTTTCACACACCTGTCAACCAGATCATCCCCTCCTCTCTTCATTTCCCTTTCTATCAGTTCTGCCCAGAAAAGGACCTGCTCCTTGAACCGATCAAGCATCTGATGCGAGCCGGGAGCCGAACCAAAATGTGCATAGCAAATCTCCTGGTCCCGTAGCTGTCGTAGTTTGTCTATACTGGATATAAACACTTCTAGAAAAAACCTGGGAGGGGTAGCAGGCCGCAAATAATCCACCTCGCCCATAATGAAATAATTTCCAGCAGCCTCTCCAGCAAACAATTTATTATTGTATTCATAAGAGAGGTGATGGGGTGCATGGCCGGGAGTTTCAACTATGGTAAGACCATCAAGAGGACAATCCGTATGGGCTATCAGTCTGCTGCGCTCCACAGGTAAGGGCCGTCCGTATGCCTCGGCCATCTCTCCCAGAACTTTCAGGCTTCCCTTCCATAGCTTATCCGGTTCCACTACGTGTGTGAGCGCCTTTTCGTGACAGATCGCCTTTGCAGCAGGATATCTGGCTAATACCGGCCCCAAGGCCCCGGCGTGGTCAATATGTATGTGGGTTACCAATACGTAATCAAGATGATTTACCTCTCGGGCTTCCAGCTCCGAAATCAATTGTTCAGCGGTGCCGGCAGGCCCGACATCTACTACCATCGTGTGCTGTCCTTGAATCAGCCACGACCCTATAAAAGGGTCAAAACCTGGCCTTCCCTGCCTTATTTCAATAAGTGAAACTTGGTCCATTTCTATCTGTGTCCTTTCTTGCTATGTGTTTTATTAGCCCCAGATTATGCGCCAATACTCAGATTGCCTTGTGGAGCAATGTGTAACACTCTTGGGGCCCCACCTGTTTGATGAAAGGCAACGGGACATCGTTTTGCTTCGTTCGCTGCGCCGTCGGAAGATCCTTTTCAGACTGCATCTGACTCCTTACAGGGGGGGAACATCCCATTGCCTTAAATTGACTCGGCTGGCCTTCGCGCATAATCTGGGTTAATTCCCTTCTACTTTAAAATAGCGTTATGGATGTCATGGATTAACTCTAACGAAATTCTTTTCATCCCTCTGCTCATTGCCGAGGCAACGCTCTGAGGCCGGGTATTACTGCAGACAACGCTGGCCTCATATATCTTTTTCATTATTACGTTAGGTTCTGTGTGGTTCTGCTGTCTCCAGGTCAGAGTCGCATGCATTCTTATAACTGCCCTGGGCCTCTCACCATATGTTCTGCAGTCAAACTCATCCAGTATTAGCGCCAGGCCATAATCTGATTTCTGGCTGTCATACGGGCCATATACACGCTCAAAGTCCCCCGCATTTGTCAGGTCTCTTGTCAGCAGCGCCGTCAGCATTTCCCCGGGTTTTGCAGCCCACACATGGTACAGGGTGGGTTCAAACTGGTATGGACTGGTGCGGTATATGATCTTGTTAGTGTTGAACGGTTTATAGACCTGTATGCGCCATACCTTTATTGATCCTTTAAATGGGTGCTCCGTCCTTGCCCCAGGCAGGTCATAGCTGAGGACGTAATAGTGAAGTCCAGGCGCTTGCCCACCGGGAAGGGCACATGCCAGCAATGAAAATATGGCTGTAGCGAGCAACGTAGCAGATGCTCTATGTAGCACCCCGATTCGCAATCTCATTTCTCAGGCCTCTGCTTAATGACAGTCGATGCCTTCGGTTTGCTGAATAACAGTAACGATGGCTGCTCCGATATGAGATCAAGGAGCCTCTGCGCACTCTCTGCGACGGCCCCGAGTTGTTCAGCGAGACTTTGCAGCCTCTGGTACATGCCTTCCATTCTTGCATCAGTCCTGCTGGACACAGCATTAACTTCTTTCATAAGCCCATTTGCAGATTTGATTGAGGTCTTCAATTGAGCCATTGCTTCTTTCAAAGGCTGGCGATTCTCTGCCAGAATACCCCTCACATCTTTGGCCGCCATATTAAGCCTTTTCAATAGCACCCCGGCTGCCTTGCTTGCTTTCTGGATGCTCCTAGCCGACGCCGCAATGGATCGTATAGTTTTATCCCATTGCTGTGAAGC
>JALVSJ010000419.1 GCA_027024445.1 Desulfobacterales bacterium | reverse complement strand
ACTGCTCTTAACGCATCATCGGGGCCCATAGTGAAGTTATCTCCGATTGGCAGTATGGCCAGATCAATTCCCTCCTCACCTATAAGTTTCATGTCATAGAAAAGGCCGGTGTCACAAGCATGATATATCTTCTTGCCCTGGATGTAGAGGAGAAACCCGCACGGGTTGCCGCCGTAGCTGCCATCTGGAAGAGCTGAACCGTGATGAGCGATGGTCAATTTGACCCTTCCCCACGGGAAATCATACCCCCCGCCGATGTGAAGCGGATGAGAATTCTCCACCCCCTGGCCGCTTATCCAAGTCTGTATTTCAAAGTTTGAAATCACCGTGGCGCCAGTTCTTTTTGCTATTTCCACTGCATCGCCAAGGTGGTCGCCGTGGCCGTGGGATACAAGTATATAGTCTGGCTGGACCTCTTGGGATTTTATGGGAGATTGGGGATTTCCCGTAATAAACGGATCAATAAGGATACTGGCATCGCCGGTGTTTATCAAAAAGCACGCATGACCATACCATGTAACATTGATACCCATAGCTCACCTCCAAGAAAAGGAGTTAATAAGGATCTGCACATCCTCGCCAGTATATTAAGCTGATGTGGGGCATGTCAAGGAAGTGGGGCTAGGAGTATTGCAGTTGACACGTCCGGGGTTTTTCCTTAAGACATAAGTTAATTGTTCGGGAAAACACGATATGCGGGATATCGGACCTAAAGAAGGTCGGTTCTTTCGTGTCGTTCACCGCTAGGGAGGAGACGCCATGGCTGATGAAAAGAAGACCCCACCAAAGGACTTTATCAGAGCAATTATTGATGAGGACCTCAGAACCAATAAGTACGGTGGGCGTGTGCATACGCGTTTTCCGCCTGAGCCTAACGGGTACCTGCACATTGGCCACGCAAAATCTATATGTCTCAACTTTGGCATTGCCGAGGAATACGGAGGCCTGTGCAATCTGAGATTCGATGATACAAATCCCAGTAAAGAGGATGTGGAGTATGTCGAGTCAATAATGGAGGATGTGCGCTGGCTGGGCTATGACTGGGGAGACAGGCTGTTCTATGCATCTGATTATTTTGAGCAATTATACCAGTATGCCATTGAGCTTATTAAGATGGGCAAGGCCTATGTTTGCGACCTGAGCCCGGAGCAAATAAGAGAATACCGTGGGACACTGACCAAGCCGGGCAAAGAAAGCCCTTACAGAAACCGCTCGGTGGAAGAGAATCTAGATCTTTTTCAGAGGATGAGAGCAGGGGAGTTTCCTGATGGCTCGCGCACTTTGCGGGCAAAGATCGACATGGCTTCCCCAAATCTCAATATGCGTGATCCTGTTATTTACAGGATCATGCGGGTGCCTCATCACCGCACGGGCGACAAGTGGTGCATTTATCCCATGTATGACTTTACGCACTGTCTGTCCGATTCCATTGAACGGATCACCCATTCCCTGTGCACACTTGAATTTGAGGATCATAGGCCCTTATATGATTGGTTCCTTGACCAACTAGGGGTATATCACCCGCAGCAAATCGAGTTTGCTCGCCTAAACCTAAGCCATACGGTTATGAGCAAGAGGATGTTGGGACAGCTTGTGGATGAAGGGTACGTAAAAGGCTGGGATGACCCCCGTATGCCCACCATTGCTGGCCTGCGCCGCCGCGGATATACACCGGAGGCAATACGAACCTTTTGTGACCGCATCGGGATAGCCAAACGCGATAGCATGGTCGATATTGCCCTGCTTGAGCACTGTGTTCGAGAAGACCTTAACAAACGGGCTCAAAGGGTCATGGGAGTGCTTCACCCATTAAAAGTGGTAATTGAGAATTATCCAGAAGACAAGGTGGAAGAGCTCGATGCCATAAATAATCCTGAAGATCTTTCCATGGGAACAAGGAAGGTGCCCTTCTCCCGGGTTATATACATAGAAAAAAATGACTTCAGAGAGGATCCGCCCAAAAAGTTCTTCCGGCTTGCACCCGGGCGGGAGGTACGGCTGAGATATGCCTATTTCATAACTTGTACGGACGTGATTAAGGACGAGAAGAGCGGAGAAGTTGTGGAACTTCGCTGCACATATGATCCGGCCACACGTGGAGGGGATGCCCCTGATGGGCGGAAGGTGAGAGGGACCCTGCACTGGGTCTCTGCTGCTCATGCATTGCCTGTGGAGGTTCGGCTTTACGACCATCTTTTCCTCAAACCTGATCCCACGGAGGTGGAGGAGGGTAAGACCTTTAAGGATTATATTAACCCGGATTCCCTGGTGGTTCTGAACCCTTGCTATGTCGAGCCCAGCCTTGCACAAGCCAAACCAGGGGATAGGTTCCAGTTTGAGAGGGTAGGGTACTTCTGTGTTGACACCGTGGACTCAAAGCCTGGGGCACCAATATTTAACAGAACAGCCACTCTTAAGGATACCTGGGCGAAAATAGAGAAGAGACAGGGGAATAAACCTCAATAGTCGTCACTTAAAAGATGAATGTTGCCGATGTTGACTCGACGCAGGCCAGCGGCCTCTGCTGCTTGCTTGCATCTCAAAGCGTGTGACTTAGAGGTGGTAGGAAGATCATGTAGATAAAAGTGAGGATGAAACCTCAGAAGGCTGTAAGGTATCTCAGGATTTAGCCGGGCAATGAAGCGAGCGATGCCACTGACCTCCTCCATATCCACGTAGCCCGGAACAAGAAGCGTGCTGGCAATGAGAAAGGGGGGCTCTGGCCTTTCCCTTGTACGAGAGGCCAAATTCTTGAAATTCTCAAGGGTCTTTCTGTTGGTCACACCACAAAGCGCCTTATGAATTCTTTCATCCCAGGCTTTCAGGTCAAACTTGATGCATCCACCTGACTTGAGAGAAAGCTCAGCCATTTTTTTGAGATAAATGGCCTCCATGGCCCCGTTGGTCTCCCAGCAAATGCGCAGAATCTTGCCTTTGGCCTGCTTTAAGGCGAGCGAGGAGGCCTTAATGGCATGAAGGATCTGGGGCGTGGGGTCTCCACCAAAATAACAGATGCAAGAAGTTGCATTATCAACAGCGCAGGCTAACTCCAGGGAAGTGACTCTGGACCGTGAGTAAGTGTATTCCTTGAAATGATAGTTCTGGCAATAGAGGCAGTTGAAAGAGCAGGCATGATAAAAAACGGCGAGGTTCTTGTATCCGCGCTCTGGCCCCAGTGTATGAGCATAAAGAGGATAGCCAGATCCGGTGCCGCCAGGGCATACAAAATCAGCAACACAATTGGTGGGCAGGGGATCATAATAATAGCTTAGATTGCCCTCATGGGGCCTGCCCCCTTTGAGGGTCCCTTCCTGAACCTCTCTGATACCGCAATAACCGGTCTGCCCTCCCCCTATGATACAGCCCTGAACGCATTGACCGCACCTAATGCCCCCCTCTTCCCTGGGCGGTTCCACAGGAAGTCCATAGGTTGAGCGGCTCCGGTGATGCACCATCTCTATGTCCGGCCACACCTCATCAAAGTGCTCCTTTATGCACAAAGCACAATAGCCAAGTGTGGCGGATATAATGGGTGATTCCCTATGGCAGAGCTGACAGGTTCCCATCTGGCCTGTGAAGAGGAAAAATGAGGCACCAT
>JALVSJ010000418.1 GCA_027024445.1 Desulfobacterales bacterium | reverse complement strand
ACGGGATAGAGGAGAGTGATCAAGGGATCCAGGTAGATCTCACCAGGGAAATCCATAAGGCGCTGGAGCCCTATAAGGTATCAGGTGCCCAGCACGGGACCTCAGGAAACAATTCAGAGCGCTTGCGCCGAATTGCCGAGGAGACCAATACCACAAAGGCAAACGTGGCCACTGCTCTGCAGATGATAAGCTGGGGTGTGAAAGTGAATGACTACGGCAACGCCATACTGGATGAAAATGGCGAGTTCGTTAAGATGCCCGATCAAGGGGTCTCAGAAGAGCTGTGGGCGGAAATGGTGGCATACGCAAAGGAAAATGGCCTTAAGGGCGGAAATTACAAGAAGCTGAATCTACCCTTTGAGAATAAGTTACATGCTCAACCCGCGGAGATTAGACAGAGGATGGCAAAAGGTGTCGAACAGTTCGTATACGAACTGCTTACCAATGTGTTCAATGCCACTGATACTGCGCCGCTTGCCATTGAGACTATACTGGATGCAGGTTCCTACGACTTGGGTCCTAAGGTGGGAAGAATCGAGGACCCATCCGAGTGGACAGAAGAGAAAATCCGACAAAGGGCAAAGGAGATAAGCTCTGACAAGGGGCCAGAAGGGGACTTTGATGATTGATAAAACAGGTGTAAGGTCTAGGGCTTAAGGAATAAGATCAACAAGAGCAGTTTTAGGGTTACGAGAGGGAACTTTGACTAAGCTCGGGGAAACAGATCATGTCTGGATAAAGGACCTGCAGGACAATGACCAGATAGAAGGGCTTTATGTAGTCACGCAAAAGAAAACAGGGGTCACCCGCAAAGGTGACCCCTTTTTGAGTATGGTGCTCGCCGATTGCACGGGCGAAATAGAAGCGCGGGTCTGGGATAATGCGACAGAAGTTGGTTCGCTTTTTAGCGAAGGTGATGTGGTGAAGGTCAAAGGGACTGTGACCACATATAAGGATCAGATCCAGCTTGTCATTTCCTCCCTAGAGCCGTGGAAGGAAAAGGTGGATGCCTCGATGTTCATTGAATCCACCCCCAAGGATGTGGGAGAGATGTTGACCTCTCTCATCAACCTTCTCAAGGATGTAAGTGATGCCCATCTAAAGAGGCTCATACAACGCTTCATTGCTGACCGGGACTTTGTGGAGGGGTTCAAACTGGCCCCTGCGGCTAAACACTTTCACCATAATTACCTAGGGGGACTCCTGGAGCATACCCTGTCTGTCTGTCAGTTGGCAAACAGCGTTTCAAAGCATTACACGGAGCTTGACAGGGACCTCCTTGTCACAGGTGCGTTCCTGCATGATATTGGAAAATTGCGGGAACTAAGCCATGACCTGCGCATCGAATATACTGATGAAGGAAGACTCGTGGGGCACCTGGTGTTGGGCTGCTTGATGATGGAAGAGAAGATCTCACAGATAAAAGGGTTCCCCCCTGACCTGGCCATCCGTTTGAAGCACTTAATCCTCAGCCACCATGGCCAGTTCGAATTCGGCTCCCCCAAGAGGCCAAAGTTTAAGGAAGCCTTCGCGCTACACCTAATCGACGATCTTGACGCCAAGATGAATGGTCTGGGCAGGTTTATTGAAATGGACAGAAAGGAGGGCGCCTGGACCGAATATAACAGGCTCTTTGAGCGGTATTTCCTCAAAGGGAGCATTGAGATAGCCCGGCTCACGGATCAACCCAATGACAAGACGGAAGAGGGGGAGCAGGAGAGGCTTTTTGAAGTCTGAAAGAGATAGTGCCCATGGAAGAGCAGGTGATAAATGGCAGGCGAAGGTTCTTCAAGTGGCTGGGCTCGGCCCTGTTAGCTGTGCTTGCCCTGGCATTTGGCGATAGTGTAGCGGAGCGCAGTAAATTCTTGAGGAGCCAATCAAAGCCTTTGAGGATCCCTTTAGACATCCCGCAAGGAGTCTCATTTTATGGCGATGTCATCGTGCTGCACTCGGAAGGACAATATAAGGCCTTATCAGCGCACTGCACGCACCTTGGATGTATTGTGGATAGAAGAGAAGGGAATCACCTGGTGTGCCCGTGTCATGGATCCCGTTACTCTCTTGAAGGGAAGGTACTGAAAGGCCCTGCTATACGGGACCTTACCCCACTGCGTTTTACTATCAACAAGAAGGAGAAAAGTCTGATCATTGAACGCCCCGCCTGATGAGCATGCGTCTTTTCTGGAAAACTTCTTCGACCGTTGGAATCATTATCTACCCACCGGTGGGGATCTCTCCCTGGCGGCCTTCTGGGTCGCAGTGATTTCAGGGGTGGCTCTTGCTCTATCTTTCAATCCTGAAAAGGCCTATGACTCACTGCAGATCTTATTGTTGAGCAATCCTGGGGGTACATTACTGCGCGGTATCCATTATTGGAGTGGGCAATTCTTGCTTATCTTTTGTACGTTCCATGTTGTAGAGAGGCTTTCTTGTGGTGCGGAACGGCAGGTTTCAAAGGGCGCTTGGCTCAGGGTGAGCATCTCTGCAGCCATGCTTCTTTTTGTCATGGTCTCTGGATTCATTCTCAAGGGGGACAAGGAGGGTCTTCTTGCGCGTGAAGTGTTAAACGGATTGATAGGAACCCTACCATTTGTCCACAAGACCCTCCAGTATGCAATGCTGGGGCCAGGGCAAGTCTCGCATATCATTTATCTTCATCATGCAGTGACAGGTACCCTGGTGGTACTGGTGATAGGGATCGAACATGGCAGACGCCTGTGGCCCGAGTGGCGATCATGGGTTTATGTACTGAGCTTTTCGATGATTGCCGCATACTTCAAGGCACCGGGCCTTCATGATTCCATGTCTCCGGTTGTAAAGGGCCCATGGTACATGCTGGGGTTGCAGGAGATTCTTCACCAGACATCACATCCACTGTGGGTTGTTATCGCAATTGCATGGGTCTTTCTTTTGCTTGTGGCACTCCCCTACTTGCCGGAGAGGTATTCGAGGAATGCCAAAGTCGGTATGGCAGGCATTTTCATGGCTTACCTATGTTTGCTGATGATAGGCTGGCTTTTCAGGGGAGCGGATTGGCAATGGGTGAGCCCGTGGTAGAGAGGCGTGATAGAGTGATGGCCCTTGAGCTGGTGCTGCTTGTTGCTATTGCCACAGCGGCAGTGATCCTGGGCCTTTTGTCAATCTTTGGGCAGGGGGCAAAAAGGCCTAAGACCCTGCCCAAGGTATTAGGCCGACGAGAGGGATGTGTAGTATGCCATCTACCCATGAAAGGTCTTGTTAAAGCCCATGACCCAAGGGCGATAGGATGTGCATCGTGTCATATGGGTGACCCGTTTACTCTGGATGAGGCAGATGCGCATAAGGGCATGGTATTGGTGCCGGGCAATCTGGCCGAGGTGAGGCGAACCTGCGGTACCTCGCGGTGTCATCCATTGCTGGGAAAAAGGATAACTGGAGCATTAATGGCTACCGGCAGGGGCCTGGTAGCTGTGGATCGTTTTGTCTTCGGCGAGACCAGTTCTCCCAATGGGACAGGGAGCCTGTCAAGACTCGGGAGCAGTGCGGCAGATGACCATCTGCGAAAACTTTGCGCCTCGTGTCATCTGGGAAAAATCAAAAAGGACCCGGCACCGGTCAGTTCC
>JALVSJ010000417.1:1586-3606 GCA_027024445.1 Desulfobacterales bacterium | reverse complement strand
TTCCTCAGGGCTGGACTGCGAGGTCTTGCCCAAAGCCCTGGCAATCTTTAGCCCTTCAATTTTGCCCGTAAACATGGCAGCCGATGCCTCAGCAATCTCTCCTGCATCACCGGCCACATACGCGTCCATGCCCCATTGCTTCGCCTTGAGATAGAACTCGTTGACCTCTGCAAGGCCTACTGCAATAAGCAATGTGTCTATTTCAAACGTCTTTTCCGAGCCAGGCACAATATTCCATTGCTCATCCAGCTTGGCTATGGTGACAGCTTCCACGTGATCCTTTCCATGGGCCTCCAGCACAGTATGGCTGGTGAAAATGGGAACTCCCAAACGTTTCAACTTGTCCGCGTGGACCTTGTATCCCCCCACCTGGGGCAAGGCCTCCACAAGCCCGACAACCTCTATTCCTGCCTGAATGGCATGATATCCTGCGATCAGGCCCACATTGCCGCCACCTACAATAAACACCCTATCAGAGGCCCTGATTAGGTCCCGGTTGACCAGTGTCTGGAAGGCGCCGGCACCATATACACCCGGTAATGTGTTGCCCGGAAAGGTGAGCATCTTTTCCCTGGCGCCAGTGGCAACCAGCAGCTTCTTGGGCCTTATCATTCGGTAGGTCCGGCCCTTTACTACCCCCACGATTCCATCGGAAAACACACCCACTGCAGTAGTATTCAACCAGACTCGGACCGAGGACAGTTCCTTGATCTCCTCTTCAAGCAACGACGCTATCTCATATCCCCTTGTTCCTGCATGGGAGTCCTCTACTGATCCAAAAAACTTATGGGTCTGAAGCACCAGCTTCCCGCCCATACGGTCTTTGTCATCCACTACCAGGGTATCTATCCCAAATCTACCCAGCTCAATGGCAGCGGAAAGCCCTGCCGGACCTGCTCCTATGATTAAGACATCAATATCCGTAATAGGAGCAGGCCGGGGATTCACGGGCGCATCATCCGCAGGAAGCTCGGGTATGCCCTCCACGCTCTCTATCTTCATGCCCTCTTCAAGCGGTGTCATACATCCCTTTACCGGTACCCCGTTTGCTATTACCAGACACTGGGAGCACTGGCCATTTGCGCAAAACAGGCCCTGCGGGCTTTTGTCCTTTTGGTGATGCCCGAAGATGTGAATATCATTGGCAACGAGGGCAGAGGATATCATTTCCCCCTTGAAGCCTGAGAGTCGCTTTCCGTTCCACAGAAACTTGATTTCCTCTCTTTGTGGTACATCCAAGATTGGATGCTTTTTTATTCGTCTATGAGTCATTGCTACCTTTTCCTCTTTTCCATATAGGTTGTAAATTGAGACACGTGTCTTATTGCAATCATGCGTGCTTTGTCTTTGTCCCTTTTCTTTATCGCCTCCACAAGACCTTTGAGATCTTCGTAGTTTTCTTTCATCCTCTTGTTACCCATCTCCAACAAACTTTCATAATAAGAAATGATGTTTTCATGAACTATCCGCTCCACTGCCTCGAAGATGGGGTTTCCGGTAATTTTCGCCAGTGCGAGATGAAAATCCTTGTCGACCTCAAGAAACGCTTCTGCATCATCACCATGATCACTTCTGTTTTGCGTGTACCGAGATGCCTTTTGGATCAATCTTTCGAGTTCTTCAACCTGCCTCTCATCGGCCCTTTGGGCAGCAAGGCTTGCTATAGCACCTTCGAGTTCTTCCCTGAATTCTGCCAGGTGGGCCAACGAGATCTTCTGATGGCGGATAAGCAGTGCTAAACTTTCACTCACCTTGTCAACGGAGGCGGACTTTACCACTGCTCCACCGCTAACTCCAAGCCTGATCTCGATCAGGCCCTTTTGTTCCAGAACTCTGAGAGCTTCCCTTATGGTGCCCCTGCTCACCTTAAACAACTCCTGCAGATCCCTCTCAGATGGGAGCATTTCTCCCTCTTTCAGCTTTCCCGATAGTATGTGCTCCTGGATCTGATCCACAATATCCTGAAACACGCGACTCCGTTTGGCCGGCCTAAACATCATCGCAGCTTTACCCCTCCTGG
>JALVSJ010000417.1:0-1576 GCA_027024445.1 Desulfobacterales bacterium | reverse complement strand
GCTTTCCTCTAAAATACTCTTTTACATCATGATCTTACACTCGTGGGCAATGGTCTAACCATTTTAAAACCGCCTGTCAAGCTATTTCAAGGGTATATGGCCCCAAAAGGGTTTAGAGAAAGTGGTTGGGGATTTTCATCACTTATATGAAATGTTGAACCAACAAGGCAAGACTCTCAGCCAAAGGAGATAAGGGTCCCCAAAGCCTCCTCCCGCGCTTTGGCCAAGACAGCACCCGCAGCCGCTGCGTCCTGGGCTGCCAGACCCACGGATTTGAAGAAGGTTATCTGATCATCACTGTTACGACCCGGATGTTTACCTGTAATGACCTCGCCCAACTCTGCGTCAATGCGGACATTGGCCTTTATAATATCACCAGCCTCAGCCTTGCAAGCCTCTCTGGAATCTACAACAACCACAGACCTCCGAACGGTCTTTTCATCTAGCTCTTGCATTTCCGGAGTAAAAGATCCGATCCCTGTAACATGAACGCCAGGCTTGAGCAAATCTCCGTCAAATAAAGGGGTTCTTGTGGTGGTGGCCGCAATCACTATATCTGCTTCCCTCACCGCCTGATCCTGTGAGTCAGGCACGGACACAACCGGAACATTACTCCAAGTCTTCACTTCTTCTGCAAGGGTTTTGGCCTTTTGCGGATCCCTGTCAATAACAAAAACTGTTTTCACTTCGCGCACACACATGACAGCACGTAACTGCGCCCGTCCTTGTACCCCGGCCCCGAACAGTACAACCGTACTGGCATCTCTCCTCGACAGGTGCTTCGCGGCAACTCCTCCTGCAGCACCAGTCCGTATAGCAGTGAGGCTTTCTCCATCCATGAGCGCAACAGGTCTGCCTGTGTGAGGATCCATAGCAACCACCAAGGCAGATATGGTGGGAAGGCCTTTTTCGGTGTTGCCTTCATATACAGAAACTATCTTAACAGCCAAGTCATTGGATTGTTCCAGATAGGCTGGCATAATCAGAGTGGTTCCCTGCCTCGTATCAAGGTGAGTCCTAAGTGGAACGGCTGCTTTTCCCGTGGAGTATTGGGCGAATGCCGACTCTATCACTACTATCGCCTCTGACATGGGCAAGGCTGAGTTCACTTCTGCCGCTGAAAGTACCCTTATCTCCATTCGTCTTAAAGAGTATTCTTTACTCCTTGTTCCCTTTTTTTGACTCCTCGGCATCCACTTCGAGCTCGAAATCAAACTCTCCTGATTCTTTGCTCATAGTATCATGCGCCTCATCCAGCTCTTGGGTAACCATCTCGGCTGTATCAAGCTCAAGCTCGCGCGTGTCATCATCTTCCTGCGCGCGCAGCAGGTCTTCATCAATATCAAGCTCACCTACTTCTTCCAGGCTATCTCCCTCCGGCCCGAGGTCAACCATAAGATCTTCTTCATTTTCGCCAAGAGCCGTCTCCAGCTCTATCTCCATCTCTTCCTCTTCATCCCCTGCCAGTGTCTTCGCATCCAATTCTTCAGGTTCTGTGATGGACACCTCAGGTAGGTGGTCTAGCCTTAGAGTATCAGCCATGCCCCCCATCCCAAGCCCCATTTGGCTCTCTCCT
>JALVSJ010000416.1 GCA_027024445.1 Desulfobacterales bacterium | reverse complement strand
CACCATTATTGGGAATCAGTCTGCAGTGATCACGCTGAACAGCTCCCTTCTCTACCTGGCGGATCTTCAAAAGCTTATACGGGAAAGAATTAATTCCCTGATGCAAACGAAAAAAATCGTAGAGATAGGTGTTAAGAATGGGAGGCTTCCTGAAGCTGAACTTTATAAGATTCAGAAACTTGTAGAGACCCTGGACCTCCAATTAAACGATGTTTCCACAAAGAAGAATCTCGCCCTGAGAAAACTGATCGCCATCACCGGGGTTGCTGACCTTCTTGGCCCTGTATCCATGCGGCTGGTTAGAGAGCCCCCTGATCGGGGAGATTATCTGGAGCTTGCGCTGCTTCAGAGGGAAATAGATGCAGCAGGTCACGAGCTTAAAGCCAAGAAAGATTACCTTTTCCCCAAGTTATACCTACAGGGATTTTACACAGAAAACATTGGGGAGGCCTACAATACTGAGGACAGGATTGACAGGTCCTACGCCAAGGTCGCACTGAGTTTGACCTTCCCTCTTTTTGATAGAACCTCTCACGAGGATGAACAGCTTGCGCGAATCAAACTGAGAAAGGCGAAGGCCCGATATAGAAAGGCTAAACAAGATCTTGATGCAAAGGCGGCAGAGATAAGGCGTCAGCGCCCTATTATAGCTGATGCCATCGAAAAGGCACGAAAGAATATAGCTATCTCGAAGAAGATCCTGGAGATTTCAAAGGTGGCGTATCAGAACAGGCGAATGACTATCGAGGATTACCTCCAGTACGAAATTGATGTACTGGATGCCGAGACAAGGCTTTCATTCTGGAAAGATCAACAATGGCGTCTTATTGCAGAACAGGCCGTCCTTTATGGACAGAACTTGATAGGAGTGGTCCAATGAAAAAGATTATCGCGATTGTTATTGTATTAATTCTTGTAGCAGGTGGGATACGGCTTATCAAGAAGCGCAAAGAAGCGCTCAGAAAGGCACCTCCCCCAAAGGTACTCGCAGTGCGGGTGGATTCCATAAAGCTCAAGGCAGAAAATGTCAGATTGACCCTGCCTGTGCTTGCTGAGGTACGATCCAGGCAAAATGCCACGGTATCCACCAAGGTCAGCGGCACCATAACCGCCATATATGCAAAAGAGGGAGACAATGTGCATGAAGGTGCTTTACTCGCAAGGATCGATGACAGGGACCTTCGAGCAAAAAAGGCATCCCTTGAGCTGAGTATCTCTAACTTTAACTATCAAATCAGTTCAAAGAAATCTGAACTGGCTTCTCTCAGGATCAAGCTGCGAAACGTTGAAGATGCTCATCGCAGGACCCAGGAGCTATACAAGGTGAAGGGGGCCTCAATTGAGCAGCTACAAACTGAAGAATCTACCATTGCAGCCCTTCGTGCCCAGATAGAGGGGATCAAGAACGCACTCAGGTCTCTCAGGAACCAGAAGGGCGTCGTTCGTCAGAGGATTAAAGAAGTGGAAGTATCCCTTTCCTACACCGCTATCAAGTCGCCCATCACAGGAGTGATTGCCCGGAGATTTGTATCAGAAGGAGAGCTGGCAACCCCGGGTAGGCCTCTTTTCTCCATAAGCTCTGAGCAAGGTAATTACCTTGTCCTGCATCTGCCTTCTGACATATCACCAGAGAGTCTTCTCTTGGGCGGGAAAGAGGTTAAGCTTATCCCACTGGCATTGGCAGACAAGAATGGCTTACGTCAATACACCGCAGACATTCCACAAGGGCTTAACCTGGTGGCTGGCGAGGTAGTAGACGGTGAGCTGATAGTGTTCTCCGGCAAAGCGGTATTGCTGCCGCCAGATGCGATACTGAGTCGTGAAGGTGAGAAAATTGTCTTTGTCTTTGAGCACGGAAAGGCAAAGCCTGTAAGAGTCCACATAAGGCAGAGCGGGACAGAAGGGGTGATTGTTGATCAGGCTCTGGAAGGAAAGACCCTCATCCTGGCGAAACCAGATATCCTCCTGCGGCTTCTCACAGGTGTACCTGTCAAACTTGAAGCAAGCAAAGGGTAGCCCCAAAAAAGGAGATTAAGATGTTTGAATTTTTCTATAAGCGGCCACATATGCTTTACAGCCTGATCGCTGCTTTTTTCATAATGGGGCTCATAGGGCTCATCGTAATGCCCAAGAACCTTTTCCCTGACAGCGACAGGCCCCAGGTAATCGTGATATCGCAGGTCCCTGGCGCGACACCTGAAGTGGTTGCCACCACGGTATCCAAACCCATTGAAGAGGAGATCAGTACCCTCGGGCTTGTAAGAGATGTCAGCTCAGTTAACATAACCGGATTTTCAGTGGTAAAGGCGGAGTTTGAATATAAGAAAGGACTCAATCCTGCTGCAGTTGATGTAAACAATGCGCTTAACAGGATTCGCGGGAAGCTGCCACCGGGGGTAAATCCTTCCATATACATAGCAGGGTCGTTCACCCTCCCGGTGGATATCTTCGCCCTAAGTCCGGCAAATGATTCAATCAGCCTTGCAGATATCCGCAAGATAGCAGAGAGTGACATCAAACCGGCCCTTTTGCGCAACCCTTCAATCGGCAATGTAGAGGTATTCGGCGGGGTAGAGGGCGCATACCGCGTGGAGCTGGATCCTCTCAAGATGAAGCGATACAACGTAGGGGCTGATCAAATCATCAGGGCCCTTGCACAGTTCAACAGAAACCTGCCGTTGGGTTTTGTCAAAGGGAAGACCAACTTCTACACCCTTACGTTTTACGGGGAAAGGGATCAGGTCGCAGCCCTTAACGCTTTAAATGTCGCTCCCAATGTAACTCTGGCTGACGTGGCAAACGTTAGCTGGGGATACAAGAAAAGATTTTCCGCCTACATGGGGAACGGCCGGGACGCCATAGCCATTGCGGTACAGCGCTCGCCTGGGGGCAGCGTGCTTGATACGAGCACGATTGCCCGCAAGACGATGAAGGAGCTTTCTCGTAGATACCCCAACATTCATTTCGAGATCTCAGATACCCAGAGGCAATTGCTTCAGACCGCTAACCGCAACATGCTCGAGGCACTCCGCGATGCCATTATTTTCACTCTCCTGGTTCTCTTGTTTTTCCTTGGGAACCTCAGGGCCATAACCGCTGCGCTTGTATCTATTCCCATGGTTTTTTTCACTACCATCGCAGTTATATGGCTGGGAGGTGGTGAACTAAATATTGTAATTTACACCGCCATCATCCTTGCCCTTGGAATGCTGGTGGATGATGCTGTGGTGGTCCTTGAGAATATTGAACGTCACTTGAGTGAACTGAAAGAGGACCTGCACACTGCCATTGAAAAAGGGACTAAGGAGGTAATCGGGCCTGTATTTGCAGGCACCATTGCGACCCTTTCAATCATTGCCCCATTGATGTTCGTGGGTGACTTTCCTCAGAAAATTTTCAGGCCCCTTGTTTCAACACTCATCATCGCTCTTTTCGCATCCTATTTCCTCTCCATCACATTTATTCCCCATTTTTCGAGGATCCTCTACCGCAAAGGAGTGTCCAAAAACAGGCTGGAGAGGGCATTTGAATACCTCTATCAAAAGTCAATGGGCAAGTTTGTTGGTCCCTATGTGGGGGCACTGAAATTCTCTCGTGGCCGCCTTTCGGTCC
>JALVSJ010000415.1 GCA_027024445.1 Desulfobacterales bacterium | reverse complement strand
CTCAACAACAATTGGGTTGCATCCGGCAAGACACCTTTGGATGTGGGCATTGGGATCAGCACAGGGTCAATGCTGGTCGGCAACCTCGGCTCCAGACAAAGATTTGATTACACCGCCATAGGAGAGAACGTCAACCTGGGAGCAAGGCTCGAGGGTTTGAGCAACTTTTATGGAGCCAATATTTTGATAAGCGAAGCTACCCACGAGGCAGTGAAGGATCGCCTTTATTGTGTAGAAGTTGACACCATTCGGGTGAGTGACAAGCGGACTACAAAGATCTACTGGCTGGTTGGAAGACAAGCACCTGAATCCTCTCTTGGGCAAGCATTACAAATCTTTGCCACCGCACTCAGGTATTACAAGCTTAAGGACTGGAAACGAGCTGCTGATATGTTCTATAATGCATACAAGGCTGACCCTGCGCTTCGCGCTGCAGAGGTATATGTCAGGCGCTGTAGGTATCTTGTAAAGAATCCGCCGCCCTCACACTGGGATGGTGTGTGGAGTAGCATGTGAGCAATAGAGGAAGCAGATGAAGATAAACTGTGGCGAGTACCGTCAGACAATGGAACTCCTGGCGCTTAAGAATCGACTGGAAAAAGAAAGCCTGGAGCCCCAACAACGAAAGGAAATAGAAGAAAGAATCAAGGAACTGGAAAGCCAGTTGGACCTGGATTGACGCATCAGGGGTTCAAAACAGCTTCTTGCTGTCAAGAAGGATTGTAACGGGACCGTCATTGATGAGGTAAACATTCATCATTTCCTGAAATCGCCCTGTTTCCACATGCAGGCCCTTACCTCTCAACTCTTTTACAAATTCCTCATATAATGTTCGCGCTTCTTCTGGCCTCGCCGCCCTGGCAAAACTTGGCCTCCGCCCCTTTCTACAATCCCCCAATAACGTGAACTGGGAAACCACTATCGCTGACCCGCCCGCCTCAAGTACCGAGTGGTTCATCTGCCCACGCTCATCAGGGAATATTCTAAGGTTTGCAACCTTCTCAGCCAGGTATCGACAGTCCTTCTCTCCATCCCCCTCAGCTACGCCCAGAAGAACAACCAGGCCTTTACCTATACTCCCGACCACATATCCATTAACTTCTACCCTGGATTCCTTTACTCTCTGAACAACCGCGCGCATATTATGTATACCTCACTTGCATCCCGATATCTGCGGATGGCACCCATCCATTGATTCCCTCTACCTTTAATATTACACCCCTCATCTGGCCTGTCACTCTTGACGCTTGTTGGCCTCTGACAGGAAGAGAGGAGCCAAAGCTCTTAGCATGGATATTAAGTAATTGTATTTCCTCAACGGGTTGAAATGTCAAGGTATAAGGATCAAGGGGGACCTTTGTAATGTGGGAGACATGAAAGGAAAACAATAGCCTTCCTCTACCCACAAAACCGCGTGGTTTTCATCAACGGTCAGGCTGGAAAGAAGGTCGAGGACGTTGTCAGTTTTTAGGCACTTGATAAACGGGGCCGAGTTCACCGGCCTTGAATATGGACCTCAGTTCTTTCAGCAGGGCGTTGGTGGCCCGCTCCACCATTAAAACATCACCTTCTGAGACCATACTCATGTCCAGGCATTCAACCGCTTGCCTGAGCTCCTCAAACTGAGCCAAAAAATCTTCGTTGTCGTATTTATCTCCAAGTATCTTGTGCACATCTATTATGGTTCCGATACAGCTTTTTACCCTTAACCGATACTTTTTCTCCAACTCCATTTTACCCGTCAGGCCTTTCCTATCTCCTCAAGTGTTTCCATGAATACCTTGTAAAACAATTCATGGTCGGCAAGAGACCTTTTAAGAATAGGTGCCATCTTATCCGTATCTTTTATATTTACCACAAGATTGGCGCTCATTGCAAATGCCATCATCTGATCCATGCTCTTAAATCGATCCCCTACGAGAACAAGGAAGATACGTCTGCGGGTAGACATTGGCAAGTGGTTCATATAATTGATTATCGGGCTCTGATCAATTTCCACTCCGTCAAAATTATCACACAGGATCGCCATGTCAAAATGGTGGAATCTCATTTTCGATAGCGCTGTCCGTGTGTCTTCAGCCTCCACCACACGATATCCTACGCTTTCCACGCCCTTCTTGATCGCATCTACGTCCACCTGTGGAGCACCCATAATAAGGCATAACTTTTGGCCTTGTTCATAGGTCAGTTGCAAGGCCTCTTCCACATCACGGTACTCGTAGCCGCCTCCCTCAATTCCTCCCGGGTATTCTGGCTCTCTATTCTCCGGCACTTCCACCAGGAATTTTTGCTTGCACTTGGGACAAGCTACTGCGACTTTTTTGCCCTTCGGAACTTTTTCATCCGGGATGTTGAGTTTAGCCTTGCAGTGTCCACAACTAACTTCCATGATTTTTCCTCACTTAAATAGTCTTTTATTTAGTGCCGAACCGAAAATTGTTATTCTTGGGAGGAGTACCTAGCACTCACCTTTCAGCCCTGCCTCCTGTAGGCGGGAAGAGGGGGATTTATGAATAGCCACTAGCGAATATATCGCTTCTCGTACTCTGTATCGATATCCAATCCCTCTATGGTTGTAGTCTTCTCTCCTCTGGCAGCCTTTATTGTATCTATGGTTCGTCCCACTACAGCCTTGCGCGAACAATAACTCAGTGCAGCATCTTCGGTAATAAGCCCCTCCTTGTAAAGCTCTGCAATTGATTGATCAAAGGTCATCATACCAAAAGGTTGACTTGCCTCGATTATCTCATAAAACGTCTTTCCTTCTGATTCGCCATGAAGAATCACGTCTTTTACGCGAAGGTTTGTCTTCATAATTTCAAATGCTGCTACACGCCCACCACCAACCTTTGGCAGGAGTCTCTGGCACGCTACCCACCTGAGCGTATCCGCGAGCCTTATCCTTATTTGCTTTTCTTCATCTTGATCAAACATACCCACAATCCTGTTTATTGTGTGGCCCGCATTTACAGTATGTATTGTACTTAATACCAGGTGGCCCGTTTCTGCGGCTGACAGACCTATTTCCACTGTTTCACGGTCCCGCATCTCACCTACCAGGATTACCTTGGGAGCCTGTCTTAATGCCGCCCGGAGCCCATTGGCAAATGTATCAAAGTCAACCCCCAGTTCTCGTTGATTGAATGTCGCCTTTTTCTGGGAGTGAACGTATTCCACCGGGTCTTCAAGGGTAACTATGTGCACCGCATGTTTTTCATTAATCTCATTGAGCATTGCGGCCAATGATGTGGACTTTCCAGTTCCGGTTGCCCCTGTTACTAATATGATTCCGTTTCTCTCCTCTGCCATGTCATAGAACGCAGGGGGAAGCCCGAGTTCTTCAATGGTGGGCACCCTGTTAGCCAACTGCCTCATGACAGTAGAATAGCAGCCTTTCTGGGAAAACACATTGACCCTGAATCTTGCTTTACCTGCTAATTGATATGATATATCGCACGAACCCTCATTCAATAGGGTCCTAATCAAACGCCTATCGCCATTTATCAGATTCAGAGCAAAGATTTCAGCCTGAAAAGGGGTAATCTTGTTTATCGGAGGGTCAGTTGCCACAGGTTTGAGCTCTCCTGCACTCTCCACCTGAAATGGTTTGTCAACGGTGATATTAAAGTCAGACACCTCTTCGTGAGACTCCAACATTGTGGTCAGAATATAGTCGATCTGTTGCTTCCTCATGGTTTTACCTCGTAATGGTTGTTAAACGAGTCTATTGGGTTCATCGGGTCCATTGAGTTGTTGAGTCCTTGAGTCATCGGGTCATCGGGTAATTGGGTCATTGAGTCATCATTTGAACCCAGATTATGCGCGAAGGCCAGCCGAATCAATTTAAGGCGACGGACTGTTCCCCCTGCCTGCCGTCCGGAGCCAGGCAGGCGGGGAGGACCGCCCCCCTGTAAGGAGTCAGATGCGGTCTGAAAAGGATCTTCCGACGGCGCAGCAAACTTACCAAAGCGATGTCACACTGCCTTTCATCAAACAGGTGACACCACAAGAGTGTTACACATTGCTCCACAAGACAATTTGAATATTCGCACATAATCCGGGTTGAAATTCCACATTCATCATTCAATTCCCTTTAACCCAATGCCTATGGCCTACTGCCTAACGCCTAGCCCCCCTCATCTATCACACCTCCGTAAAATCCGCCGGAGGGTTCTTGAGAAAAGGCATAAACCTTTGCTTTTCCACGCACTTCATATATGCATCGTCGGGGCTGATAATACCCTTTTTCAACAGATCCATGATTGAATCATCCAGTGTTTGCATGCCGTATTTCTTTCCTGTCTGAATCATTGAGGGTATCTGAAACGTTTTTCCTTCTCTTATGAGGTTACGCACTGCAGGCGTGGCTATCATGATCTCAAGTGCCGCTACCCTTCCACGACGATCAATCCTTCGGAAAAGTGTCTGGGATATGACTGCCCTGATACCATCGGCAAGGGTATTCCTCACCTGCTCCTGCTGGTTCATCGGGAACACTTCGATTATCCTGTCCACGGTCTTTGCTGCACTTGTAGTATGAAGAGTTGCAAACACAAGATGACCGGTGGCCGAGGCTTCAATGGCCAAGGATATTGTCTCGAGATCCCGCATCTCACCCACGAGGATAATATCCGGGTCTTCACGGAGGGCTCCTCTTAGGGCGGCAGAAAATGAGCGAGTATGAATACCCACTTCCCTCTGATTTATGATGGCCTTTTCACTTTTGTGCACGAACTCAATGGGATCCTCTATTGTCAAGATATGGTCTTTCCGGGTCAAATTGGCCTCGTGAATGATTGCAGCCAGGGTCGTTGACTTACCACTTCCTGTCGGACCCGTGACCAACACAAGGCCCCGAGGAAGGGTAGCCAGCCTTTTAATGACCGGCGGAAACCCCAGTTCATCACATGTCTGTATTTCCGAGGGTATCTCACGAAAAACTGCTCCCACTCCATTTTTTTGCTGAAAGAAATTTGCCCTGTATCGGGCCAGCCCTGGTATCTCGTAGGCGAAATCCACGTCTCCTGTCTCTTCAAAGACCTTTACACGCTCTTCCGGGGCTATCTCGTATAGCATGGCCTTCAGCGTATCATTATCCAGAGGCTTGTATTTCACCCTCTCCAGGTCGCCGTCGATTCGCAACACAGGCTGCTGACCGGCCACCAAATGCAAGTCAGATGCCCCTTTTTCATTCATGAGCTTAAAAAATGCATCAATTTGAGCCATGGATCCCTCCTTAGACCTTGGTATTGCTAGTCGCCACGCAGCATAAAAGTTGCCAGGCTCCCTATCTTCAGGCAAGTTGCAACACCCGTGCCACCTTGGGCCACCGAATCATTGCCCCAGGTCCTCCCAGATATGGGTTAGAACTTAACTCACTTGGGGCGCATCCTGCCATCTTTCTAATCGGCCTTTGATTTCCGTTTCTTCACACCCTTGTGACATCCACTAGCGGATTTTTGACACCAACCCCCGATACGACGAAATGATGGAATATTGGAATAATGATGAAAACCATATGACCTCCTACAAACCCAATATTCCATTGTTCCATTGTTCCATTATTCCATTATTCCGGTGCTCCGGTGACCGGACTAGGTGGAATTGCTCCCTTCTGGCTGGATACTGTTTATGAAAGGAGCTAAGATGAGGTAATTGCCAACTTGGGGTTGACAAGCCCGAGCATCGTGGGATAGGATTTTTTCCAAAACCATGCAGAGAGATCCTTAAAGAACCAAGGACTCTCAGCATCAAATATCTGAAATGCTTTGCGGTGGGACCGCCTGGATCGCCCCCTCGGGGTTGACCGGGACGGTCAGAATTAGACCTGGCTTTGTCCTATTAAAATGGGTCTTTCGGCGGTCCGACCGGAAGACCTTTTTTGTTGACGTGTGCCGCTTCAAACTCTCTTGGTACCTTGGGGCCAGTGGGGGCGGCCTTTATGAGTGACCGGCGGGAGAGCGTCACCTGTTTGATGAAAGGCAGTGGGACACCGTTTTGCTACGATCGCTGCGCCGTTGGGAGATCCTTTTCAGACCGCATCTGACTCCTTACAGGGGGGCGGTCCTCCCCGCCTGCCTGGCTCCGGACGGCAGGCAGGGGGAACAGTCCATCGCCCTAAATTGATTCGCCAGGCCTTCGCGCCTAATCTGGGTTGAAGTCATATTTGCGTTGAGAAGTTGAGTGCCGGGAATGCGGACGGGGAAAGAATCCCCCGGCGATAAGTCGCTGAAAAGACCAGCCCGGGAGACTCGGAACGAAAAAAGGTCATCCCCACTGGCACAGATTTTCAAAAATCCAAACTATCACGCTAACAATACTTTAGAGTCCACTTTTACAAATTGGAAAGGAGTAACAAATGGGTAGGCAAAAGGTTACGATTGCAGAGCTTCACCGGAAAAAGCAGAACCGCGAAAAAATCACCATGATAACGGCATACGACTACCCCACAGCCAGGCTGGTGGACGAGGTGGGCATCGACACCATCCTGGTGGGAGACTCCCTCGGCATGGTCGTCCTGGGCTATGACTCCACCGTGCCCGTTACAATGGAAGAAATGCTTCACCACTGCAAGGCCGTCAGCCGCGGAGCGAAGTACGGCTTCATCATAGGGGACATGCCCTTCATGTCATACCAGAGCAGTATTCACAAGGCCATAGAGAACGCCGGCCGCTTCATAAAAGAGGCTGCATGCGATTGCGTGAAGCTGGAAGGGGGCTCTGAGATGGCCCACGTGGTTGAGGCCATTGTCAATGCAGGTATACCCGTCTGTGCCCATATCGGCCTCACCCCCCAGACAGCCACAAAGCTGAGCGGATTCAAGGTCCAGGGCAAAGATGCAGACAGTGCAAAGGAACTAATCCAATCTGCAAGAGACCTGGAAAGCGCAGGTGCATTCATGATCGTAATGGAATGCATCCCTGACCTGCTAGCAGCCAGGATCACAAATGAGCTCAGTATTCCCACTATTGGCATAGGAGCGGGCAAGGGCTGTGACGGCCAGGTATTGGTATATCACGATTTAGTTGACCTGTTTGAACGTTTTACCCCCAAGTTCGTAAAGCAATACATAAACCTTTCACCAATGATCAAAGAGGCCCTGGCACAATATAAGAAGGAAGTGGAGGAAGGGATATTCCCGGGTGCCGAGCATAGCTTTACGATGAGTGCTGAAGAGGCAAAAAAGATATGAGATTTTGTTTCATGGGATGGAGGATCACATGAAGATTGTCTGCGTAGGACCTGGTGCCATGGGCTGCCTTTTCGCTGCCTCACTCAGCAGGGCAGGTCATGAGGTGAGCATCCTGGATTACAAACAGGAGAGAGCCGAAGAGATTAACAAAAATGGTATCAATGTTGAAAGCCCAGAGGGGAATTTCTCCCAGAAAGTCACGGTAAACACGGATCCCCAACTGGAGGGCGTGGACCTTGTCCTGATATGTGTAAAGGCTGGAAAGACAGCGGAAGTGGCCAGGGAACTGGCCGGCGCCATTGAAGACCACACCCTTGTCCTGTCACTTCAGAATGGCGTTGGAAATGTAGAGACGCTGGGCTCAATTCTTGGCGAGTACCGTGTCTTGGGCGGGGTTACCTCAGAAGGCGCCACCTTATTAGGACCCGGTCACATAAGACATGCGGGCAAGGGCCAGACCTTTATAGGCCCCCTGAAGGAAAACCCTAAATCCGTCCCTGACATCATATCAGCCTTTAATGAGGCCGGGTTTGACACCAAGTTCTCCCAAAACGTCCACAGCCTTATCTGGGGCAAGCTCATAATAAATGTTGGGATCAACGCCCTTACGGCAATAACACGGCTTCGTAACGGAGTGCTACCTCAGCTGGAAGAGACAAGAATCCTCATGGAGCAAGCTGTGGTGGAAGCATCTCAGGTTGCCAGGGCAAACGGCATTGAGTTGCCGTATGACGATCCATTGTCACGGGTCTTTGATGTGTGCAACGCCACAGCAGATAATGTGGCTTCAATGTTACAGGACGTGCTCAATCGCAGGCCGACTGAGGTGAGTTTTATCAATGGCGCAATAGTTCGCGAGGGCAAGAGGCTTGGAATTCCAACTCCTGTAAACGATACTCTCACACAACTTATCAGAGCGATGGAAAAATCATATGAGATGCAGCTGGCATGAGTGGGTCGTTACGCAACCTTCCGCAACGCCTCATGTAAATCTTTTAATTTCTCCTCATCATATATCTTCTGCCCTTCCCTGTCTCGCACGTAAAAGGAACCCATCATCTTTTCTTCATCTGTATTCACCTTTGCGAACCTGATATCCAGGCCCTCCAGGTGCATTACCTTGGCCACTTCATACAGACGACCCGGTTTGTATTGTGCAATAACCTCCACAACTGTAAAAAAATCCGAGGCCTCATTGTCCACTTTTACCTTCACCTGACGAGACAGAGGACTGGTCTTCTTCAACAGTGCCCCCTGGCGTTTTTTGCTTACCAATTCATCCAGGGGCAACTCGCCCCTCAGACTCAGCAAGATTTCCTGCTTAACCCTCTCCCACCTCTCTTTTTCCATCAAAGGATCCAAGGGATTTGTCACCTGGTACACATCAAAGGCGAGCCCATTTTTGAGAGTAAAAATGTTGGCAGACAAAACCCTCAGGCTATTAAGGGTAAACACGCCCACCATCTTGCTAAAGAGCCCGGGTCTGTCGTGTATACACTCCACAATGCGTGTCACTGGTGCCCCGTTAACCTTTTTGAGGTGCCACGCATATGGCTCGTCGCCCATGGTCAAAGCCAGCCTAAAATGCGATACCATATCATCCACCGGCACTTCCAACAGGTACCTGGTGGAAACCTGTTCGAAAAGTTCTTCCAGGCGATCTATTTCGAACTCATCCCCAAGCCTTTCCATCAGCTCATGTTTTTTCCGCGCTATAACCTTTCTCACATCAGGAGCAGCAAGCGCCTCAGCCTCCAGTATCTTGTTAACCTTTAAGAATAGTTCGATCAATAGAAGCACCTTCCATTCGCTCCTGGCCATGGGGCCTGTTGCTTTACTGTCTGCAAATGTCAAGAGGAAAAGCATTCTCAAAAGCTCACGATCCCGGATCATCTGGGCGACCGATACTACAGTCTTCTCGTCGCTCAGGTCTCTACGCTGAGAAACTCGCGCCAGCAGTATGTGATGCCTAACCAAAAAGGTTACCACCTTGACCACCTCTCCCCTCAGCCCCAACCTTTCAAGGATCCTTGGTATCTTTCTTGCCCCCTTAACGCAATGATCCTTCCCATAGCCCTTTCCAATATCGTGAAGCAGGGCTGCCAGGAATAACCATTCAGGATGCCTCAACTCCTCCCACACCTTCCGCAACAAGGGCACCTCCTTGTCAAAGTCTCCGTTTCGGATGCTGTTCAGGACATCAACGGTGCGGAGTGAATGAAGATCTACTGTTTCCACGTGATAGTATCCAAACTGGGCAAGGTTCCTAATCCTCCTGAATTCTGGGATGAATGCATTCATAAGACCGATCTCAAGGGCCAGACGAAGGACCTTTGGGTTCTTTGGATCAAGTATCAAATCAAGAAACATCTCTCTGGCCCCCGGAAGAGTGACCAGACGTTGTCGTTCCCTGGTTATTGTTCGCCTCGCCTCCCATATGAGACCGGAGCCCAGAAAAAGCCCCTCTTCGTTGGCCACCTTGAAGGCCTTTAGGATAAGCATTAGGTCGTCTTTAAAAGGTGCTCCCCCTTTTATAACCACGTTGCCCTTTATGACCTCAAACTCACCTGGGAATGATATGGGCACCGGCTCGGCAGATGTGGGGGAAACGAGATCTTTGGCTTTCGTCAGGAACTCTTCCGTTACATACCTGATCCTGTTCATGTGGAGATAAATATCCTTCATAAACCGGCTTGGGGCAGTGATGTGTGGGCCTTCTTGATAGTTGAGCAGCCTGGTAATACGCTCTTGGTGCTCAATCAGCAACCTGTCCTCCTTAATGGAAGAAATAGCATGAAGGATGTTTCTTATCTTCAGCAAAAACCCCTTAGAGTAGACAAGCTTGTTGATCTCGAAATGGGAGAAGGGATCAAGCTTTTTTATTTCAGAAATACGGCCACAGCCAAAGCACACCCTCGAAATCCAGCGGATATAATCAAAGTCTCTCAAACCGCCTGGGCTCTCTTTCAAGTCAGGTTCTACAAAGTATTCCTCAGTGCCGTACCTCTCCTGTCGCCGTTTCTTCTCAGCCAGTATCTTGCCCAGCATACCCTGCTTGTCATGGGCAAGAGCGGTTAGAACCTTTTCCTTGAACGCCCGAAACAAAACCCTCGAGCCCAGCAATAGGCGAGATCCGAGCACTGAGGTGAGTGTTCCTAAGTCCTCGCCCATCAACCTGTATGCTTCGTCTGGGGTCACAATGGTGTAGCCCACTTCCAGCTTTGCATCCCATAATGAGTAGAGGACTTGCAGAAGTGCTTGCTCAATGACTTTTGAAAGAGGCCGGTCGTGAAGTATCATCAAGTCTATGTCAGAGGCCAGACACAACTCCTTGTTCCCGTAGCTCCCAAGTGCAAGGACTGCCACGCGCCCCTCGGTGCTTGATCTGCCAAGCTCAGTCCTCAGACCCAACAAAAGAAAAAGCTCTCCAAGCAGTCTGTCCACAAGCCTCGTATAGTGCCCGGTAATTGAGCCCCCGGAGAACTTCGCCAGATCGCCATTCGCAAGATCAGACCGTAATTTCAAAAAGCGACTTACAGCCTCATCACATGACATTGGCATGCTATAT
>JALVSJ010000414.1 GCA_027024445.1 Desulfobacterales bacterium | reverse complement strand
ATCACCACCATTTCGCCCGTTTCAGGGTGAATGGCAAACTGTATATTGGACCCTCCAGTTTCCACACCGATCTCTCTGATAATGGCTATGGCAGCATCCCTCATGTCTTGATATTCACGGTCAGTGAGGGTCTGGGCAGGAGCAACGGTGATGCTGTCGCCGGTATGCACCCCCATGGGATCAAAATTTTCAATGGAGCATATGATTACCACATTGTCTTTGAAGTCCCTCATCACCTCCAGTTCGAACTCTTTCCAGCCTATGAGGGATTCTTCCATTATTATCTCTGAGATCATACTGGCATCCAGACCTGCCTTGGCAATGACCTCCAGTTCCTCCCGGTTATATGCCACGCCACTTCCCGTACCCCCAAGGGTAAAGCTTGGCCGTATAATAATGGGAAACCCGATTCTCTCGGCAATCTCATAGACCTCGTCCATGGTCCTGGCGATGCCGTTCTTGGGGACCCGCAGCCCTATATTGCTCATGGCATCGCGGAACTGCTCCCTGTCCTCGGCCTTCAGGATCACCGGCAAAGAGGCCCCGATCAGTTCTATGCCCAGTTCTTCAAGCAGGCCTGTCCTGGCCACCTGCACGGCCGTATTGAGGCCGGTCTGCCCACCCAGAGTGGGAAGCACGGCATCGGGCTGCTCTCGTTCCAGGACCTTTGTGAGAGACTCGGGGGTGATAGGTTCGATATAGGTATGGTGAGCCATGCCAGGGTCGGTCATAATGGTGGCCGGGTTGCTGTTGATCAGCACCACTTCGAAGCCTTCTTCCATAAGGGCTTTACAGGCTTGTGTACCGGAGTAGTCGAACTCACAGGCCTGGCCTATTACAATGGGCCCTGAGCCAATGATCAATATCTTTTTTATATCTTCTCGCTTTGGCATTTTTTTACAAGATGAAGTCTGTTTAGAAATCCTACTAAAGCGCTTTACCGCTGAGGCACAGAGGACACAGAGAGCAATCGCGAAACAGCGACCTGAAAAGGATTTCCCGACGGCGCAACCTCATTTAGCCCCGCCACCTCCTGCTCTCCCTCTCCATCATTACCACAAAGCGATCAAAAAGATATCCGGCATCATGGGGTCCTGGGGACGCTTCAGGATGGTATTGGACCGAAAAAAGAGGAATCTTCTTGTGAACAAGGCCTTCAAGGGTGTTATCATTCAGGTTGACGTGGCTCAGCTCAATATCCGCATCCTTCAACGAATCCATATCAACGCAAAACCCATGATTCTGAGACGTTATCTCCACCTTGCCTGTCGAGAGATCTTTTACGGGCTGATTAGCTCCCCTGTGGCCGAATTTCAACTTGTAAGTCCTGCCTCCCAATGCCAGGCCCAGTAGTTGGTGCCCCAGGCATATCCCAAAGGTGGGCCGTTTACCCAATTGCTCCCTTATGGTATCCACGGCATATGTCACTGCAGCAGGATCCCCTGGCCCGTTGCTCAGGAACAGGCCATCAGGGTCAAGTTCGTCTATGTGCTCCGAAGTCGTGGTGGCAGGGACCACCAGCACATTACAACCCCTCTTCTCAAGGGACCTCAGTATATTGTATTTGACCCCATAGTCTACAGCCACCACCCTCCACCTGCCCCTTCCTTCAGGCCATTGAAATGAACCCAGGTCCCCTTCGATGGACTCTGCCTTCCCCTTCCACCAAAGGTACGGCCTTGCGCATGTGACGTCCTTGACCAGGTCTCGACCCACCATGCTGGGCGCGATCCTGGCTTTCTCAACCAGGGCATCAGGATCAAGGTCTATTGTGGAAAGGACCCCCATCATGGCCCCCTGGAGCCTTATGTGCCTGGTGAGGGCCCTGGTATCTATCCCTTCGATCCCGAGCACATTGGCTGCCTGAAGATAATTAGCCAGGCTCGTTCTCGCTCTCCAGTTGCTGGGGAAGTCTTGATATTCCTTTACGAGAAATGCCGCAACCTGGACCTTTTCTGATTCAACGTCTTCGTCATTGATTCCATAGTTGCCGATCAGGGGATAGGTCATGGTCACCATCTGACCGGCATAGGAAGGATCTGTCAATATCTCCTGGTATCCTGACATGGCCGTATTAAAGACCACCTCGGCGGTCACCTCTCCATGGCCGGTAAATGACCACCCCTCAAATACTGTGCCGTCTTCCAGGGCCAGAAGGGCCCTGGGCCGGTCAAGATCCATTATTGGCCCCATTCCTCAAGTCCGTCGGCCGGAACCTGGCTCTTTCCTCTTGGTTGAACCTTACGGTAAATCTCAAGCGGGTCCAGTTGGCGGCCTTCCACCTTCAACAGATGCTCCTCTATCGATATTCCAAAGAGCCGCTCGTTTTCCTCAAGATAGGGAAGTATGAGATCCCAGTCCCTCTCTGTCATCGGAGCAATTTCTCCCCCATTGAGCTGCTGCTCTTCGATCTGCCTGTGAGGATCACGGACATAGATCGCACCCCCGGAAGCCAGGGAGAAAAGATTGGAACCGGGATAGGGCGTTGACTGGGGAACAACGTTTCCATCATCTTCGAAGGTCATGCCGTTGAGCACAACAAATCCACCGCCTCTCAGGGGATCTCCTGCCATAAATGACTCTGCAAGATAGTCCAGGCATGTGCCGTTTATAACCACCCTCGGCCTTCCCACTGCATTTATGAGAGGCCTGCCCGCAGCGTTGCCCATAACATATACCTCTCCTCCTTTGGCCCCATACATGAAGGTCTGCCCCGTGTCTCCATAGATGACGAGCCTTCCTGACTTCATGATCTGCCCAAGTTGATCCTGGGCGTTCCCATGCACATAAATACTCATGCCGTCGATTCCAGAGCCCAGGTAGTCCCCGGAACTCCCATAGATGTCTATTCTCACTCCTCCGGACTCCGGCCCGAAGCCGCACCCATGGAATCTCTGGCCCTTCAGGCCAAAGACGATAAACCTCCTCCAACCCCTGAAATAGGCCTCGGCCATCAGACGGCTGTCACAATGGTACCCCTCGGGTGGGAAAAGGGAAGCATCAATTATCAGCACCTTTTCATCATAGGAAGGCCCCCTGAAAAACTGGCGGCTTTCCCAGTCGATAAGGCGGTACGCCGTGTCTGCCCTTTCAGTGTCCAGACCGGGAAAGTGACGGAATATGTTTTCCAGAGAATGATTCAGGATCTGTAGTATGGACCTCCTTTTCTTGTCATAAGTGGGATAGCGGTGGTCAATCAAGTATGTGATGGCCTCGAGGGCCACCTCAAAATGGGCATCATTCTTGAGGGCCCAGTCCTTAATTTCCTTCAGGCAGTCCACCAAATCCGCATAATCCCATTCCCTGATTCCTTCTTTGATGAACTCAATCAGGAGATCCGGCCTTTGAAGGTCAAAGAATCTCTCCAGGTCAAACTTATGGTCCTCCTTCATATCCATGGCATAGTATACCCTGCCTGGAAGATAAGGGATTTGCCCCCCAGGGACTTCAACCTCTCGGCCAAACTTGTCAATGCATGTCAGCCGGCGTTCTGTCTCGTTGCCGGGGATGGGGTCAAGGTTAAATATGAAGGCACCGCCATCGGTGTGGCTTCCGCCCCTTGCGTTCCAGTACTTGTCAGCCACGGTGCCCACACGCGGGTCTTCGTCGGCCAGGCTCCTGAGTGTCGCATCGATTGCCTGCTTTTCCGAGCAGATGAGACCCACCTGGACCTGGCCGTCATGGAGGGCAAATACCTGGGGCCGCAGCATCGCCGTGTCTGTTATGCCGATAAGTTGAAACCGATGATTCTCAGTATCATTCCGGGCGATGATAAAAAACCACGGTCCATCAGGTGACCCATGGATATGGGTGGACTGTATGGCACCATATATTTCCTGCTTATCAGCCGGCAACTGGTCAAAGTCTCTTTCCATGGTGGGCGCAAGGGCCTCGATCACATATTCCAAAGGATAACCATAAATTCGGCTGTACAGGTCAAACAGGAGGACCGAAACCTCTGTGTCAGTGAGAAACAACGGGTAGATATTGCGCTGCTTGAGATACTCGGCCACCGAGTAATAGTTTGCAAAGTCGCCGTTGTGGACCAGTGCCTCATTTAAACCTATGAAAGGGTGTGCGCCGCCTGGATGCCATACCTTGCCCTTGGTGGGGTAGCGCTGGTGGGCAATCCAGATATGGGCCTTGAAGTTGTCCAGCTTATAGTACTGTACGACCTGCTCAGCATAGCCCACTATCTTGAGTATGAAGAAGTTCCTGCCGTGGGACAGTACAAATGCCCTTTGTTTGCCGTAGGCATCGTAAAATGTCCTGTTGATCTTGAAACTATTCTGGTACACGAACTCATCTTCAGCCTGTCTCTCCCTTAAATCCTGAAGGCCGTTTTCTTCAACAAATCGGCCCAACACATCAGGCTTGACGCGAACAAAATAGCGCCACACATCAGGCGGCCTTACCTCAAGGCCCGGTATGTCCCTGAAGTCATCAACATGGGGAAGGGGTCCAGCAGAGTGCACGTCAAAGACCGGCTCAATAAAGTCCTTTTCCAGACCCGTCATGACCCCTTCCTCCAGAACGGCAATCTGGAGCATGTAGTCTTGCTCAAGGACGTCTTTGGACACTCCCAGCATCTTGGGGTCAAGGCCCATGGCGGCAATTCCTCCGCCCCGTCCGTTACCCCGATTGTGCATTTGCCTGGAAGGTTCAAATATATGCCTGCCCCTTACAGGCACGCTGCAGGCAAACCCTGTTACTCCGCAGCCCCCCTCCTCTTCTCGCTTCTCCAGCCTGATGGGGGGAAGACCTTTGATCAGGTTGGCCCTCGAGTCAATTATTCTCCTTATCTGTTCCACGTATCCCATAACACCTTCAATCTCTCATTATAAAATTGTGGGGCTCAGCCCCTTTCCTCTTCTTCTCCTGACCCCTATCTCATGACTCCAGATTTCCGACCCGCCCGAGCTGAACCTATCCGCCGCTCAGGCGGTATCGTCAGCACCGAGGCAGAGTCGGGAGATCCTTTGAAGGCTCCATCTACCGAATGAGCCCTCACCATAACCCCCAAGGCGGTCCGACCAGGGATGCTCAGGTTGCCAGTCATCCAGTACATCACCACACCCTCGCGCATCCCGTCAGGGAGGACCGCCTCTCTGTAAGGAGTCAGATGGAGTCTGAAAAGGATTTCCCGACGGTGCAACCTCCTTCGAGCAATGTCACTGCTTTCGACCCTATGCTCAAGCGGTAGCGTGAGCAGCCACGCAGAGTCGGGAGATCCTTTGAAGAGTCCATCTACCGAATGAGCCTTCACCATAACCCCAGGGCGGTCCGACTTCCCTTCCTCCTGACCCCTGTCTCCTAATTCCCTGCTTCTTTCAAATAATCCAAATGAACCAGACAATCGGTCCTGCCCACCAACTCCTTTATACTCCTCATCCCCAACTTTTTCAGGATACGGATCAGTTCCCGTCTCCATGCCATAAACATATTAATGATCCTCTGGGTACCCCATTCCAGTTCTATCAACTCCATCAACTCCGCGTCGGTGGTGGCAATTCCTCTGGCACAACCCCTTCCGCTTTCACAATTGTGGCACCTCACGCATTCCAGGGCCACAAGGTCTGCCGTGCCCGTAACCACTGCGTCTGCCCCCAGTGCAATGATCTTTGCCACATCATGGGGAGTCCGTATGCCACCGCTGGCTACAACGGTTATCTTGTCCCTCACACCTTCTTCTTGCAGGAACCTGTGAACACGGGGGACAGCGTATTCAATGGGCATGGCGATATTCTTCTTGGCAATGTCAGGGGCAGCCCCGGTCCCCCCGTAGCTGCCGTCCAGATGAATAATATGAGCACCTGCATAGTAGCTGCCCACTGCCACCATGTCCACGTCAGTCGGGGTTGAGACCTTCACCGATACAACTGCCTTGGGGTTTATGGCCTTTATCCAGTCCACGTGTTTCTTGTGGTCTTCCACTGAATATACGCTGTGAAACGGAAAAGGGGAGAAAAGGGGATAGCCCACCACGGCCTCTCTCATGCGCGCCACCCCCGGTGTCACCTTGTCACCAAGAAGGTGTCCACCCAGCCCGGGCTTTGCCCCCTGTGCATACTTGAACTCCACAATACGCACCCTTTGAATGGTCTCTTCCCTCACTCCAAACAACCCGGTAGCCACCTGTGTGATTACATGATCGTCATAGGGTTTTAGCTCATCAGGATACCCCCCCTCTCCGGTGCAGCAAAAGGTGCCCATGGCCTTGGCCGCCTTCATCCGACTCAGCATGGTGGTAATGCTTATGGAACCGTAGGACATGCCTCCACCGTAAAATGGGACCTCAATGCGGATCTTGTGTGCTATCTCGTCTCTTCTGTTGAGTTCTACCCCTATATCTATCCCGTCATCCTCGACGTCAATTTCCTGGCCCTTGCGAAACACCAAGCGAAGCCTGTCAAAGCCTCCTCCTGAGTTACCCGTTTTGTATTCCAGTCCACCAGGGGGCACCTGGGCTGTCTCTGCCATGTACCATGTACTGGCAAGCAGGTCCGCTGTCCACCTGAAATCCCCCAGGGCCTCAAAATCGGGATTCTTTCTTATTGAAAGAGCGCCCTCGGGACATATCTTGTGGCACGGCTCCGGGCAGTCCGATCCCACACACAGGTAATGATTTTTCACAAAGGGTCTGCCCCGTCTCATTACATGCACGCCGTATTTGCACACCTCAACGCACTTGCCGCAGGCCACACAGGCCTCGGTCCGATACAGTCTATATTTCCCTATGGGATTGCGAAATCTGGACGGGGTTCGTACAACCTCCGGGAACCCGAATCTCTTGTGCTCACTCAAGCTCAACGCCCTCCTCAATTTCTCCCATTTCCGCAAAAGTGCTCTCTTCCAGTTCCTCGAAAAACATGGCCCTGCCTGCTTCCCCTCTCAGTCGTCTGGCGTCCCTCATACCCATGGCACCCATCACTTCCAGCAATTGGTTGTGCCATGCACCCACGAGATTGATTACCCTTTGAGCTACCCACTGCGCTTCAGCCTTGGCCACATCAACAGGGCAGGACAACTCCTTGAGGCACCTCCTGCACATCCGGCATTCCAGCGCAATAAGTATTGGGAAATCAATGAACACTGCATCTGCACCGCAAATAATGGCCTTGGCCACATGCTCGGCCATTGAAAGCCCTCCGCTGGCAAGCAGTGTCATACCGTCTCTTATCCCCTTTTCCACAAGGGCCAAATGGACAGCCCGAATACCGTCTTTTACAAATCTCTTTCCGTCATCCTGCCATCTTCCGTCCCAGGTGCCTTCAAGATGTACTATTGATACACCTGCCTGTACCAATGCCAGGGTCTTTTCCACCATACCTTCGGCCATCGGCACACGTACGCAAAGCAGGGCTCCGGGAAAAGAATCATTCACCCAATCAAGCACTTCTTGAAACCCGTCTTGATCAGGCACCTCAATAATTCTTATTCCTTCTGGTATGCTGGCAGTATCCATGTTGGACCCGTCCAGCACTGGCATGAGACTGGAGGCTTTTTGCCCTACAAAGGGGCTTATCCGTCCCGGTTCAAGGGCCAGCAGTGTGCCAAGCTCTGCCGCAGCTCTTGCCCAGCCCTCAAAGGTTAGCTCGCTCAAATCCCCGAATTCCGGCACCCTTAATATAATGGGAACGGGTATGCTTATCACTTCGGGTCGATCATCTCCGATCTTATTACCCTCCCCGAACAAAAGATACCCGGGCTTTCTGCCCAAGTCCACCATAGTGCTTATATACTCCCTGCCATGGATACCGTCGCGGGTGGGGCGAACAATCTCGGACATATCCGTCCACATGGAATCAAACCCGGGGCCAGAAAACGGGCCCGGGTAGCCAGCGCCTGAAACCGGAATCTTTCCAGTCTCGGCCTGGTACCAGAGCCGTGAGATAATATCCGGGCTCCAGTGATAGTCGCCCATGGCTACGTACTCAGGATTGAGGGACTTGTGGATCAACTCCTTCGGGCAATTCTGTACACACCTGAAGCAGTTCATGCAAAGGTAGTCGATGGAGTCCATCATCTGCCTGGAATCCACACCTCTCTTATCATAGACCCCGTAGACGCACTGTCGCTTGACGCATACCGGGCACTTGAGGCATCCCTCTTCCCATGCGATGACTCCCGACTTGGAAAGCGGCCTGAATCTGTTGGCCGTCTGTTCGGTATGAATGACGTATTTCGCAGGCATCTGGCTCCCTCCCTCTATTGCGCCGAAGGCCGGGGAAGCAGGCCCGCCCTTTCCGCAATCTCGCCCACCGCCTCTTCCCATTCTATAGCCATGATGTGGACTCCCCTCACCCCGGGGATCTCCTTTAGCTGCTCAATGGTCTCCACGCAAATCTGGATGCCTTCTTCCCTCTGTCTGTCCTTGGGCACGCCTTCCATTCGCTTTATGACATGATCGGGCACATCCATTCCAGCCACCCTGTTCTTCATGTACTTTGCCATACCCGCGGATTTAAGCGGCGTTACCCCTCCAAGTATGAATGCCTTTTCCGTAAGCCCCCTGTCCTGGGCCTCGGAAACCCACTGCTTAAACCTGTCGATGTTATAGATGCATTGGGTCTGGATGAAATCCGCCCCTGCCTTTATCTTCTTTGCAAGGCGCACGACCCTGAATCCCATGGGGTCTCCAAAAGGATTTGCCGCCGCCCCTATAAAGACCTCCGGGGGCCTGCTCAAAGGCTCACCACCCAGGATGATCCCCTCATCCCTCATGGCCTTCACTGCCTGGATAAATTGGATTGAGTCCAGGTCAAACACACCCACAGCCTGGGGCTGGTTCCCAAACACTTGATGATCCCCTGACAGGCACAACACATTCCTGATGCCAAGGGCGGAAGCACCCAGGATGTCAGACTGAAGTGCTATGCGGTTGCGGTCTCTGACCACCATCTGCAGCACAGGCTCAAGGCCAGCAGATTTCAACAAGGCGCAGGAAGCCAAACTGGACATTCGCACAATGGCTGTTTGGTTGTCAGTGACATTTATTGCATCTACTTTGCCCCGCAAAAGCTCTGCCTTCTTGAGCACAGTATCCCCGTCCGCGCCCTTCGGTGGACCGCATTCGGCAGTAACAGCAAAGTTGCCCTGCTCCAGAATTTCTTTCAAAGATAATCCATCGCTCACTTCTGCTGATCCTCCCTAATGATTTTTCTGGGGCCAAGTCCGTATCTTTTGGACCAGTCCTTGGGTGGGTAGATTTCCTCAAGTCTTTCCAGTGCGTCGAACTTCTCCAGCCTTTCAATAATCAGTTGCCAGGCACACGGAATGTCAGGGTCCACTTCACATCTCCCATCCTGGGATCCTCCACAGGGTCCATTCAGCAACTGCTTCGAGCACCGGGCAAGAGGGCATACGCCGGCAAAATAGTAGAGCATGCAGTCTCCGCAACCCACACAGTTTTCCACCCAGAGCCCCTGGTCTTTTGTCTCGCCCAGGAACTCGGTGTTGAGTGCAGGTACGATAGGTACTTCTTCAAAGATCTCCGAGACTGCCTGCACACCTGCTCCGCAGCCAAGAGACAGCACTGCCTCATAGCTCTCAATGATCTCATCAAGCTCCAGGATGAAATCCCTGACACATTGTCTCCCGATGGTCTTCTCCTCTATGAGGACGTCTTCGTCATTCATTTTGGCTGCCATGCGCAGAGCCGAGGCGAGCATGGCCACCTCTTTCTCTCCTCCTGCTGCGCACTCTGCCACGCATGATCCACACCCCAGTACAAGCAGCTTCCTGTAAGGGGCAATCATCTTCCTTATCTCATCAATAGGTTTTTGCTCAGCAGTAATCATTTCCCTCTATCTCCTCATGCTCATTGTACCATCACCCATTATTCCATTGTTCCACCCTTCCACTCTCCCGGTATTCCAGTAATCCATCATTCCACCCTCCCATTACTCCATTATTCCACTCTTCCAGTATTCCTTCCCTCCCCCCCTCTTCACCTTTCCCTTTCTGCATACTTAAACACAGGGGACGGCTGTAACTTTGAGGCCTCCTTGAGCAATCGCTCAACAATGCCGGCCAGCTTATTAGGCCCCTCTTTTGACCTCATGAAAAGCTCTATCCTATCCGGCTCAAGTCCAATGGAGGCAAGTAGCTCCTTGGTCCTCATCATGCGCCGTCTCGCCCTCAAATTTCCTTCAAAGTACCTGCACGTGCCTTCAGGACAGGTAACAACATAAGCCGCATCTGCAAAGGTCTCCAAAGCCCTCAGGACATGGACCGGTTCAAACCTACCCCCGCAGGGTATTGGGAAAAGCCTTATCTGTCTGCCATACCTTTTCTCCAGAGCCTGGCGCTCACTCTCCTGCGCTCCGGGCGTGTTCTGACAATAAAAAAATGCCACTATTGGCCCTGAAATTTCCGCCATCTTGTCAAAACTCCCCTTCTACCAAGTCTTCATAGCTTTCTCGTAATAGCTCAACAAAAAGGGGAAGAAAAACCCTTCTACCCCGAAGGCTAGTCGCCAAACCCACTGTATTGCCCCTAAATATCGAGCTATTGCCTTTCTCATTGGATTCCGCAAAATTTTGTAATTTAGCTGAGAGTTCCATTGCGATCAAGAAAATTTTCACATCCCTTGTCCCGCGCAAAGGCTTGCCTTTCATACCACCTATTTCAGCCTTCCGTATTCGCTCCATTCTTCTTACTTCTGACTCCTGTCTCCTTGATTCTTGCCCCAAAATCAGCAGCATATTAAGGCGTCCCCTGTTGGCACGTACCGAACTGGAAAGAATTAAATTCCATGACGACTAA